>JAOAFQ010000179.1 GCA_026416195.1 Candidatus Aminicenantota bacterium
GTCAGATGTGTATAAGAGACAGCTCTCAGACTCCGCCAGGGGCTTATAATTAGCCGATAAGCTTTATCTTTAGACTTATCATTATCTAGGCGATTAATTCCAGACCCATTAAAAAGGCCAAAAAAAGCTTCAAAAAAAGAAGCTTTAAGAAAGACCATAGCGCCAATATCCCTTCCTTGGGAGCCAATATCTCGGCCAGGGCAAAGACTTTCCACCACCAAAGACCGGTTAATAAGGTCAAGTTCCGCAGCCGATTTTAAATTTTCATAACTAAAAGGAATTTTGAATTGGCCGGCTCGTAACTCTACCCAGCTCTTAGGATGATAACTAAGATAAGCATCAACCAGATTGGGGCTCTTAGTTTGTTCAAGCTGAACTCTAAAATTAAGATTATTAAGAACAGTAGCGTTCATAGTGAGACGGACTCGCCGCAACGAAAAGCTATCTATTCCTTCTGAAGAATAAGCGGTGTACCGAATTTGGGCAAACGCCCCCAGATTAAGAGGGCTAGAAGCTAAAACTGAGACTTTGTCCTCGGCCGCTAAAAGAAAAAAGTTAAAACTTGAAATAAAAAGAAAGGAAATAAAAAGAAAAGAGAAAGCTAATATTTTAGGAGAAAGGTTGATTTTATTAGATTTTTGTCGACTAAATCGATAAATTATGTAATCTAATAAAAGAAAAAACAAAAACTTTCTCCCTCTAGACACTTGTTTTTTCATCATCTCTAACCTCTTTTTTCTCTTTTTGTCGACTAGCCTTAACTAAATCTTCAAAAGTAGTTTTTTCCAAAATGGAGGCGACCGCATCTCTCACCTCTTTCCACAGAAGCTTCAGGCCACACCGGTCTTCTCTCGGACAGGGTTCATGGGCCGTGACACTGACACAATCAATCGGCGCCAAAGGACCGTCCATAACTCGAATGATTTCAGCTACAGTAATTTCAGACGGCGGTTTGGCCAGATAATAACCCCCTTTAGGTCCCTTTTTACTTCGAAGATAGCCTGTCCTTTTCAGAAGAAGCAAAATTTGTTCCAGAAAGCGGGGTGGAATATCCTGAGCTTGGGAAATTTCTCTAATATGGAGAAAGCGGTGAGGATAATGTGAACTTAACTCGAGCATCGCTCGACTGGCATATTCTCCTTTAGTTGATAATTTCATTTTAGTCGACTATTTCGATTGACTTTATTTAGATACCAAAAAATCTTATCAAAGGTCAAGCCCTTTTTTTATCAGCCAGAGAAAATTTTTTTAGGGGTTGACTAAATTTTTTAAGGATTAAAAAATTAAGGGGATCAAAAAAATGATTTATGGGAATAAGAAGAGAAAAGACTTTAACCCAATGGTTTAAGGAGGTCAAAATGGTTAATAAGTTTCGAGTCCCTTTTTATTTGTGTCTAATAATTTTTATTTTAAATTTTTTAGCTTGTAAACAAGAAAGGACCCAATTAAAGGGAGTAGCTAAAATGGGCATCTCCAAGGAAATCTTCGGTTATATGCCTGATGGGCAGGTTATCGAGGCCTATCTTTTGACTAATCCAAATGGCTTTAAAGCGAAAGTCATCACTTATGGAGCAACGCTCGTTTCCCTTGAAGTACCTGATCGTCAAGGCCGATTGGCCGACATTGTCCTTGGACATAAAAATTTAGAAGGATATTTGAAGCGAGAAACAAATCCCTACTTTGGGGGGACTATTGGCCGTTATGCTAACCGGATTGCTCGTGGTCTTTTTATTCTGGATGGAGTTGAATATCATTTGGCCACCAATGACGGCCGGAATCATCTCCACGGTGGCCTAAAAGGTTTTGATCAAGTTGTTTGGCAGGCGGAACCAATTGAAGAAGAAGCTGCGGTTGGGGTTAAGTTTAAATACCTGAGTCCTGACGGCGAAGAAGGTTATCCCGGCAATCTCGATTGCACGGTAATCTATCGACTAACAGCAGCTAATGAATTACGGATTGATTATGAAGCGACAACTGACAAACCGACACCTGTGAATTTAACTCATCATAGCTATTTTAATCTGGCTGGAGAGGGAGAGGGAACTATTTTGGAACATGAACTCATGATCAATGCGGATTATTATACCCCGGTTGATTCAGAACTTATCCCCACCGGCGAGATTGCCCCAGTTAAAGGCACCCCCTTTGATTTCACTAAGCCCAAAGTTATTGGTCTTGAAATCAACCAAGTCCCAGGTGGTTATGATCATAATTTTGTATTGAAAACCTCAACTGACCCGCTTAGACTAGCCTGCGAGCTCTATGAGCCTAAAAGTGGCCGACTGATGACTATTTTCACCACGGAACCTGGTTTGCAATTTTATTCTGGCAATTTTCTTGACGGCTCAATTATCGGAAAAAGCGGTCGTCCTTACCTCAAGCACGCTGGCCTTTGCCTGGAAACGCAACATTTTCCTGATTCGCCCAATCGACCCATCTTCCCTTCAACTATTTTGAGACCAGGGCAAAAATACCAAAGCACGACAATTCATCGCTTTTCAATAAAATAAATTTAAAATTTAAGGAAGGAGTTAACAAGGTTCATAAATTAGACTCTTTTATTGAGATATTGAGATAAATTAAAGGCTCATGATTTGACCGGCCAAAAAGATTCAAAGGAGTGAGCCGAGAGGAAACTTACATCTGAGGTAAAACTTCATACTTCCTAAAATTTAAAAACTCGGTCGATAATCTCTGAAGGAATTAAATTGATTAAGATATTAAAATAACCACATGTTGATAAAATATGAACAATGCCCCCTCTGTTTTTCCTCCAAGATTCTTTTTTATAAAAAAGGTCAGCTTTCTCCCTCGATGCTTAGCCCGGAAAAAATTAAAATTACCGACGCTGATTATGGCCTAACTTGGGATCTAAGCCGTTGTCTTGATTGTAGCTTTGTTTTTGCTAATCCTTGTCCAGAAGAAAAATTCATAACTTCCCTTTATTCAGAAGTTAAAGATCCGGCCTATGAGGTTGAAGCTTTAGGCAGACGACAAACTTTTCGGCGACTTTTACATCGTCTTGAAAAACTTCGTCCGCAAAGAGGATATCTTCTTGATGTAGGGGCTGCAACCGGATTATTCCTTGATGAGGCCAAAAAAAGGGGATGGCAAGTTTTAGGCATTGAACCCAGCCGCTGGGCGGTCGAAATTGCCCAAAAACAAGGTCTCAAAGTCTTTCAAGGTTCTCTCGAAGATTTTAAAATCGACGATCAACGCTATGATGTCATTACCTTAATTGATGTCCTGGAGCATACTCCAAATCCCAGAAAAATTGTCGAAAAAGTTCAAAAACTCCTTAAACCCCAAGGCTTGATTCTTATTGTTACGCCCGATCTTGAAAGCTTTTTAGCAAAATTAACTGGACGTTACTGGTGGCATTATCGACCGGCTCACCTTGTCTTTTTCAATCGCCAAAGTCTTAAAAAGCTCCTTGCGTTAACTCATTTCGAAGTTCTCTCTTGGAAGAGATATAGTTGGCATTTCAGTTTGAGTTACTTATTTAGCCGATTGCCTTTCACTTTTTGGCTTCTTCATAAGCCTTTTTTATCTTCTCTTTGGTCAAGAATTCAGTTAAAATTAGCCCTCGGTGATTCCTTCGAAGTTTATGCTCAAAAAAAGGAAAGAGCTTGAATCCCTATCTTGAAGCCCTCCGCTTAGAAAGATGGCCACGAAGCACCGCCATTTTTTTGGGAAGCGCTACTTGCCTTTTTTTCGAAATCAAAGAAAATGCATTTGTCCCCCCTCACTGGCCTATCTTAGGCAAAATTATTTTAGCTTTCCTCCTCACTTGGGGGATATCCACCGTTAATTACATTATCAATGAAATTGCCGATGCTCCTTTTGATCGACATCATCCGCTAAAAAAAATGCGGCCCCTAGTGAGTGGCCGAATTGAGAAGACGACTTTTATCCTCTTAGGCCTTTTTCTGGCTCTCTTTTGTTTCACATTCTCCTTTCTTTTCTTTTCCTGGCTTTTTACTGTTTCTCTTCTCAGCCTTCTTTTGGCTGGCTTTGTCTATAATGTAACTCCCTTGAGAACTAAAGACATCCCCTTTCTGGATTCAATTTCTGAATCTGCTAACAATCCGATTCGTTTCCTCATCGGTTGGTATGCTCTTAACCCCGGCTCTTTTCCCCCTATTGGTCTGCTCTTAGCCTGGTGGGCTTTTGGAAATTTTCTTATGGTCGCCAAACGCCTTTCTGAACTCCGTTGGCTCAAAGATAAAGCCGCTCTTTATCGGCAATCCCTTCAAAAATATTCGACTTTTTCTCTTCTCACTGGGATGGCTGTCTCTATGATCGTCTTTTTTGCTGGTTATCTTTGGTTCTGTTGGCAGTATAATTTAAGAAGCTGGTTTTTTTACACCATTCCGCTTCTCCTTTATTTTCTTCTTTTTTTCTGGAAAACTTTAAAAGAAAAAGCAGTCATGGAAGAGCCTGAAAGACTTTTCCGTCGGCCTCTCTTTGCTTTCTATACGGTCGGTTTAATCATCCTTTTCTTGATTTCTCTACTTCGATTAAAATAGAGTAGATAATAATGGCCATGAATTTATTGGAAATTGCTTTAAAATTAATGTTAGCTATTGGTCTGGGGGGCTTGATTGGACTCGAGAGAGAAATTAGTCAAAAACCAGCCGGGCTGAGAACCAACATTCTCATTTGTGTAGGCTCCACCATGATGATGATCCTTTCCCAATTGACTCTTTCAGTAAGCTCTTCGCCCACTGAAAGTCTCCGGGTTGCAGCCGCTGTCATTACAGGCATAGGCTTTATCGGCGCAGGAACAATAATCCAGAGCCAAGGAATGGTTCATGGTTTAACAACTGCCTCAACTATCTGGGCCGTCTCCGGGCTAGGCTTAGTCATTGGCGCTGGTTATCATACAGTTGCTCTTATTTACACGCTTATCGTCCTCATTACCCTTATTACTTTTCGCCAACTTGAGTCCAAGCTTTTAAAAAAATCAGTGCTTCATTTTCAGTTGAAAATAAAAGAAAGCCGAGATATCTTAGGGCAACTAAAAAAATTAGCTCTCCATCAGGGTGTAAAATTAACTGATCTTACCCTGAAAAAAGAAGGAGAATTTAGTTTAGTTACTTTTGCTCTCAGTGGCCCAGAAGAAAAAGAGCTCCAATTTCAGAACAGTCTGAATGATCTTGGGGACATCCTTGAAATCAAAGTCGACTAAAACTGAATTATTAATCGCCACCACTAACCCGGGCAAATTAAGGGAAATCAAAGCCGCTCTCAAGGATTTGCCCTTGAAAATTTTAAGCTTGAAAGAACTTGGGCTTACCCGTCAGTGTCAAGAAAAGGGAAATACTTTCCGCGAAAATGCTCGAGCCAAGGCTATTTTTTACAGTCGGCTCACCAATATTTTGACTTTAGCCGAGGATTCAGGTCTCGAGATTGAAGCCCTGAATGGAGCCCCCGGCGTTCGGTCAGCCCGCTTTGCCGGGCCTCAAGCCAATGACGAAAAAAATATAGCTAAAGTCCTCTCGCTCTTAAAAAATGTCCCATGGCCAAAAAGAAAAGCTCGCTTTATTTGCTATCTCTGTCTTGCTCGCAAAGGAAAAATCTTAAAAAGTTTTAAAGGTGAAGTGAGGGGCTGGATAGCTGAGAAAAAAAGGGGTCGTCGAGGCTTTGGCTACGACCCTATTTTTTTTTACCGCCCTTTTAAACGAACTTTTGGTGAAATAACAGCAAAAGAAAAAAATCAAATCAGCCATCGGGGCCGGGCTCTTCGTCAATTGCGAAAATGGTTTGAGAAACGGTGGGGGTAGCTTTTTCTGAAGCTACCCCCTAGACACTAAATTTTATTTGTCTTTGACCTCGGGGCCGACAGTTATTCGATCCTTAATTTGCTCAAAAATTCTTTCCCCGATTCCCTGAACTTTAAGTAAATCTTCAATTCTTTTAAAAGGACCATGCTCCTTTCGATAATTAATTATTCTTTGGGCAATTGCTGGACCAATTCTGGGTAAGGTTTGGAGCTCCTCTAAAGTGGCTGTATTGATGTTTATTTTAGCCGTTGAGGTAGCTGATCCTGGTGGCCGGCTTCCTTGTTGAGCCATTAAAGGAGTGAAGATAAAGAAAAAGATTAAACCCAGGGCCAAGAGACTTAAACCTGCTTTTTTCATAATCACCTCCCTCGACTTTCCCTAACTGCAAAAAAGAGGCCAGGATTTTAAAAAAGAAGAATAATAATAAGGGAGAAATCGCCCCGTCTAGAAAAATTTTGTAGTTAGCGGAAACTCTTGGCGTCAAAAGGAAAAAAAATGACTCTTTAGGTTGTCATTTTTCAAATAATTTGAGCCCAATTATGTTCGGCCAAGGATTATAGACGAAAGAGCTGTATAATCTCTTTCTCCCCAACCTTGGTCCATAGCTTTCCCTAAGAGATGAGAAAGGACGGAAAGAGTTTCAACTTCTAACCCTACTTCTCGACCTTCTTCAATCATTAGGTTAACATCTTTATACAGCAACCGTAAAGGGAAGGTCGGATTGGTATAATTCTCTTCCCACATCCGATCTAGCTTTTTATCAAAATGATAGGCATAAAGGGAACTTCGTCTTAAGACTTGCATAAATAAATCCAAGGCAATTCCCTTTTTTTTGATTAGACCAAGGCTAAAGGCAAAGCTGGCGGTGAGGGAGGCGATCAGTTGATTAAGAGCTAATTTAAAAGTAGCTGCTTGGCCTACAGCTCCGACATAAACTGGCTCTGGCGAGAAACATCTAAGCAGGGATAGCCAACGCTCAAATTGGGCCTGCGTAGCTCCAACCAAAACAACAAGTTCACCCTTTTCCGCTTCAGCAATACTGCCAAGAACAGGCGCTTCCAAATATTCTCCGTCTCTCTTTTCAATTTCTTCTTTCAGACTCAAACTTTGTTGTGAGGAAATGGTCCCCATCTGAATGATTGTCTTTGCTTCCCATTTAATTTGATTTATAGTTGGAAAAAGGACAGCTTGAATGGCTGAAAAATCAGCCAGCATCAGGATAATTACTGAAGCTAGCTCGATGGCCTCCTCTGGTTGGTCAACTAGTTTAGCTCCGATCGACTCTAGAGGAAAAGCTTTAACCTTTGTCCGATTATAAGCTACCACTTCGTAGCCAGCTTGAAGCAGTCGAGAAGCCATAGGCCGTCCCATTAATCCTGTTCCCAAAAAGGCAATTTTCATTTTCTTTCTCCTTTATCTTTTAAAATTTTCTTGGATTTAAATATAATTCTTTAAATTATAATAAATGAGCCAAATTATTAAGCCTCGGAGGAGAGCCATGGTAAAAGAAGAAATTTTTTCGCTTTTTTGTTTATTTTTAATTTCCTTTACCTTGATCAATGCCCAGGAAACAGCTAGGCCTAAGGAAATAAAACTTCCAAGTCCTCGCCTTGAAGCTGGACGGCCATTAATGCAATGTCTTAAAGACCGGCAATCCTCGCGGGAGTTTAAGCCCGATCCTCTGCCTCCACAGATTCTCTCCGAGCTTCTTTGGGCCGCTTATGGAATTAACCGGCCTGAATCAGGTAAACGCACTGCTCCGTCGGCAGTCAACTGGCAAAATATTGATGTCTATGTAGCTATGGCTGACGGCCTTTATCTTTATGAACCTAAAAACCACAAACTGATTCAACTTTTGGCTGAAGATATTCGCGGCCTTACTGGGATGCAAGAGTTTGTCAAAACAGCTCCTCTAAACCTTATCTATGTGGCTGATTTGGCCAAAATTCCTCGAGGAACCGAGGAAGATAAAAAATTTTATTCAGCGGCTCATACTGGTTTCATCAGTCAAAATGTTTACCTCTATTGTGCCTCGGAAGGACTAGCGACTGTAGTTAGAGCTATGATTAATCGAGATGAACTAGCCAAAAAAATGGGGCTTCGAGCAGACCAACAAATAATTCTGGCACAAACGGTAGGATATCCTAAAAAATAAAGAAAAGATTGACAGGCTTAATTTATTTTCATACATATTATATATCAGTTGGCCAATGTATTTTAATCCAAATCGAAATTTTCAAATCGTAAATTTCATCTCAACTTTCAATTTATCTCGATTTCTAGAAAAGATAGGCAGTTTGCCCAACTGCCTTTCAAAATTTATCTTTTTCAAATTTCTGTAGGAGGTATAAGTTGAAGGAAAAAAGGCTCTTTTTGAGTGCCAGGCCTTTAGTTTTCTCCATTCTATCGCTCTGTCT
Organism: Candidatus Aminicenantota bacterium; assembly: GCA_026416195.1. Lineage (GTDB taxonomy): Bacteria > Acidobacteriota > Aminicenantia > Aminicenantales > CALLJL01 > CALLJL01. The sequence goes on from JAOAFQ010000179.1 coordinate 8,204, forward strand.
CTTCATTGTTCTCTTTTCTCAGCAGCCGAAAAAGCCAGTAAGAATTCAATCAACTCCTCCTGATGTTCGCCTCAAAGGGTGGCAACAACACTTAGAGATGAAAAAGACTTCGCCCTTCAAAGATTTGCGTTGGCAATTTCTCGGTCCAACAAATGTCAGTGGACGTTGTACCGATGTGGCTGTCGTTCCTCCTAAAGGGAAAAATTACACTATTTATGTGGCCACAGCTTCTGGCGGGGTTTGGAAAACAGAAAATGAGGGTACGACTTGGGTGCCGATTTTTGATCAAGAGCTATCAACCTCAATTGGTGATATCGCTATAGCTCCTTCCAATCCTAATATCATTTGGGTAGGCACTGGCGAGGCAAATATTTCCCGAAGCTCTCCTCCTGGTTGTGGTGTTTATAAATCGACAGACGGCGGAAAAACTTGGCAACATATGGGCTTAACCGATACTAACACTATTGCCCGGATATTAATCCATCCCAAAAATCCTGATATTGTTTATGTTGCCGCCTCTGGTCACGAATGGACTTTTAATACGGAACGGGGTGTTTATAAGACAACTGATGGTGGTAAGACCTGGACCAAAATTCTTTACATTAACGACCAAACTGGAGCCATTGACTTGGTTATGGACCCAACAAATCCTGATCTTCTTTATGCCGCCACTTGGCAAAGAATTCGAAAAAAATGGAACGATCCGAGAAATGAACCCCATTATAATGGGAGCGGAATTTGGAAAAGCACTGACGGTGGACAAACCTGGAAACCCATAAATAATGGTTTGCCCGAACCCAGATATCGAGGAAGAATAGGAATCGATCTTTGCCTTTCTAAACCTAATGTCCTATATGCTTTTGTTGATAATTATGAAATAGCTCGTGAAGCTGAGCCAGGCCGATTGGATTCCTACGGTAGGCCAATTCAAGCCACAATTAAGGGAGCTACGGTTTATCGTTCCGATGATGGAGGCGAGAATTGGCGTCTGGTTGCCCCAACGACTGATGAAATGAGAACTTATCTCGAACGTCATTCCGGTACGTATGGTTGGGTCTTTGGTCAAATCCGAGTCGATCCTAATAATGAAAACAAAGTTTTTCTTCTAGGCGTTCCTATGAGTGTCTCGACCGATGGGGGCAAAACCTTCCGCCGTGTTCCTAATCTATATCATGTGGACCATCACGGATTGTGGATCGATCCTGATAATTCCAACTACATTGTCAATGTCAATGATGGTGGCATCGAAATTTCCTATGATGGCGGCCAAACTTGGCGTAATCATAGGTTTAACCTCCCTATTTGTCAATTCTTTAATGTCAATTATGACATGGACACTCCCTTCCGGGTTTATGGCTCTATGCAGGATCATGGCAGTTATCGAGCGGTGGTCGATCTTAGTCGAGGAAGAAATAATATTCCTGCTCAAGAATTTGAAAGAGCCCCAGGCGGTGAAGGCTCTCATCATGCCATCGATCCGACCAATCCCAATATCGTTTATTCTTGTGGTTTTTATGGCAGCCTGACCCGGACCGACCTCAGCAAGACTGGTCCAGAAAGATCAAAATTAATTGTGCCTCGCGTTTATCCTGATGAACCACCGCTTCGTGGCCAGTGGCTAGCTCATTTCATCATCTCCCCCCATAATCCCAACATCATTTATCACGGTATGCAATATCTATTCCGCTCTCTTGATCGGGGCGATACCTGGGAAAGAATCAGTCCTGACCTAACCTATTTCACCCCTACGGAACAAGGCGATATCCCCTATCACACCATTACGGCCATTTCTGAATCTCCATTAAAATACGGTCTCATTTATGTGGGCACCGACTGCGGCCGCGTCAGCGTAACCAGAGACGGCGGCAAAACATGGCAAGAAATTACGGCTGGTCTCCCCTATCAAAAATGGGTTTCAAGAATAGTCGCCTCTCAGTATGACCTGGGCACAGTTTATCTCACGCAGCATGGTCGGGCCGATGACGATTTTATGCCTTATGTCTGGAAATCAACTGATTTTGGTAAAACCTGGGTTGATATTTCTAAAGGCATTCCTCTAGGTCCGGTAAATGTTATTCGTGAGGATCCAGTTGATCGCAATATTCTTTACGTTGGGACTGATCTTGCCGTCTATGTCAGCAAGGATGGCGGTAAAACATGGCATGTGCTCGGGGGCAACTTGCCTTCCTGCTATGTCCATGATCTCATTATCCATCCAAGGGACAATATCATCGTCATCGCCACTCATGGTCGAGGGATGTGGGTGATGGATGCTGACCCCATTAACGAAAAACCAAAACGGCCGCAGCGCCGTTTCATTGAAAGCGAAGCAGAAACAATCCGTTAATAATTCGACAACCCAAGGGAGGAGCCAAACTAATCTGGTTCCTCCCTTTTTTAATTTTAAAAAGGCCAATAAACCTGGGCTAAAAGGAAGAATTATAAGGGGCCGGCGAAAGAAAACGGAGCTTTTTAAGGAAATCTCGGTTTTCGCTAAGCCATTGGCTAATAGCATGACGAGCATAAGTGTAAATGGCCAGCCGTTGCCAACGAAATTGAAAACCGAATTTCCAACATTGCCAGAAAGAATAAAAACGCCTCATCGCTCGGATGGCAGCTTCTTTTTGCAACTCATATGCGGAAAGAAGGCGCGGTCTAAAAACCACATGATGGCCGCTGTATTTTGACCAATCTTTTTCTAAAAGACGCCCTTGAGAAGCCAGTTCGAAAAAGGTTTCGGTCCCAGGAAGGGGCGTTAAAACCATAAATTGAACTGTATCAATCTTCATCTTCCGAGCAAATTTAACTGTCTCATCAATAGTCTGACGATCATCTTCATCGGAGCCAAGGACGAACATCCCATGAACTTGTAGACCATATTTATGAATTAAATCGATGGCTCGAGCGATCTCTTCCACAGTCTGATTTTTCCTATATTTTTCCAGACTCCTGGGATTTATTGATTCAAGGCCAATATAGAGAACGTAACCGCCACTCGCTTTCATCATTTGTAAAAGCTCTTCATCTTTAGCTACATCCACTCTTACTTGAGCCGTCCAGTGAATTTTGAGTTTTCGATTGATTATTTCTCTTAGCAATTGTTTAGTTCGTTCTGGCTGACAAGCGAAATTGTCATCATAAAAAAAGACTGAACGCCATTTCTTTTGACCCAGCCAGAATTCAAGCTCAGCGATGATATCATCAATTAACCGAGTCCGATAACGACGACCAAACATTTTAGTGACCGAACAGAAAGTGCAATTATAAGGGCAACCACGGGAGGTCAAAATTGGCAGAATCGGCATTTTCTCCCAATTCTGAATTAACCTCAAATTTGGCCAAGGCAGATCAGTAATAGGAGGATAATCAGGAATCAATGGGTTATGATGAAATTCCTCTCCCACTTTAAAAGATATGCCTGGAATTTGGTTAATAATAGAAGTCTTTTTTTCCAAAATTGCCCTAACCAAATCAAGAAAATTTGTTTCCCCCTCTCCTCGAACAACAAAATCAGCTCCTTTCATTAAGGCCTCTTCGGGAAGAAAAGTTACATGGGGCCCGCCAATGACCACAGGGATTGGTCCTTTTTTCTTAATTTTTTCGATTAAATAATAAGCCCGAGGAGAGGTGGCCGTTATGGAAGAGAGACCAATCAAATCTGAGGAGAGAACTTCCGCCCAATCAATCGCTCCAAGTTCTTCAACAAAGACTTTAGTCTTAATCTTAAGCTCTCTTTCCAGGAGAGCCCCGATGATTGGCAAACCCAGACGGGGAAGCTTAAATTTGGAATAAACATGGATTCCCGGCGCTTTAGGCTCAATTAAACTAATTTTCATCACAATACCTTCCAAGAAGAAGAATTCCTTTGAATCCCCCTCCTTTGTTTATTATATCCCATCCAAAATTTTAAAACCATTTTTTTTAAATCTCTCCTTTCTCAAGAAAAGTCTAGCCCCTCAGCCAAAATTCTTGGGAACAAGGACAAATTATCTTGCTTATGCCGGTTAAGATCGAGGGTGACTTCTTCGGTAAATCTCTATTAAATGGCGCAAATCCAAATGAGTATATTTTTCAGTCGTGGCTAAGCTCTCATGGCCTAATAATTCTTGGATAGCTCTGACATCAGCTCCTCGACTGAGAAGATGGGAAGCGAAAGAATGACGAAGGGAATGGGGGCTAATCTTTTTTTGGAGAGCCTTTTTCTCCAAATATTTCCGAAGAATTCGCTGAACTGTCCGCACGCTAAGTCTCATTCCTTTTCGATTAATAAAAACAGCTTTTAAGTCTGATTCCTTTATTTTTAGTCCTTTTGGCCAAAGAAGGGGCCTTATTTTTAAGTACGCCAGCAGACTTTCCTCAGCTTTCCGACCAAAGGGAACAATTCTTTCCTTCCTCCCTTTGCCTCTGACCCGAATTAATCTATCTTTCAAATTGAGATCATCTTCGTTCAGATTAACGAGTTCGCTTACTCTAACCCCTGTGGCATAAAGAATTTCCAAAATAGCCCGATCTCGTTTGGCTAGAGGATCTTCACTGGAAGGCAAATCAAGAAAAGTTTCAATTTCCTCTTCAGTCAAAAAAGAGGGTATTTTCTTTTCCTTTTTTGGAGTCGAAACAATTTTGGCTGCATTTTCAACAACCCAACCTCTTTCTTGAGCAAAAGTTAAGAAAGACCGAAGGGCATGAAGTTTGCGGGCTAAGCTGGCTTTAGTCAACCCTAAAGAATGCAAAAACGTTAAAAAACGGCGTATAGCCAAATGATCGATCGACGTTAATTTCAATCCTTCCTTTTGGGCAAAAGTAAAAAATTGGCGTAAATCGCGGCCATAACTCGCTACAGTGTGAGGAGAAGACCTTTTTTCATACCGAAGATACTCCAGAAATCTTTCAATTTTAGCTATCACTTCTCTTCAACTCCAGCTTTTATTCCTTCTTCAAGCTTTTTGTCTTTTTTGTCCATTTCTCTTTTCTTCGAGACTTCAACTTTATACCCACAATCTTTACCCAGACAATACTCTTGGGTTTTCCGGCCCTTTCCCTTTTTCCGCCAAAGAACAGAACTATGACAAAGAGGACAAAGTTTTTCAGTTGGCTCATCCCAAGTAGCAAATTGACAAGAGGGATAATGGCTACAACCATAAAAAATTTTTCCTCTTTTTGTTCTTCTTTTTAAAACCTGCCCCCCGCAATTAAGAGGGCAACTCAAGCCAGTTGATTCACTATTTTTTTTATAATCACATCGAGGGAAATTGGAACAAGCGACAAAATAACCATAAGGTCCCTTTCTCGAAACTAAGGTCGATCCACATTGGGGACACTTTTCCTCGAGCTGACGTGCTTCTTTTTTTCGCAAGCTCTCTTTATATTGACAGGAAGGATAAGCGGAACAGGCTTTAAATCGACCATAACGACCCTCTCGGATGACAAGCGATTGTCCACAAAGAGGGCATTTTTCCTCAGTGGGGATTCCTTTGCCTTTAACTCCTTCCGCCTCCTTCCCTTTTTCTAAATCCTTTTTCAAAAGTTCATAGAATTTTCTCAAAGCTTCAAGCCATTCTTTCTCTCCCTGGCTGATTTTATCCAATTCAGCTTCCATCTGAGCTGTAAATTTGACATCCATTAAATCAGGAAAATGCTCCACTAGAAAATCAGTTACAAACATCCCAAGGTCAGTTGGAAAAAATTTTCCTTTATCTTTGATTACATAAACCCTGTCTTGAAGGGTGGCAATGATCGGGGCATAGGTAGAAGGCCGACCAATTCCTTTAGCTTCTAATTCTCGAACAAGGCTGCCTTCGGTGTATCTTGGTGGCGGTTGAGTGAAATTTTGCTTGGCTTCAAGATCCAGAAGTTTAAGGGTTTCACCTTTTTTCGCCTTTGGCAGAATTTCATCTTTATCCAGAACTTCAGGATAAAGCTTTAAGAAACCAGGAAATTTTAAGACTTGGCCCTTAGCTTTAAATTCATAACGGCCGGCCTCAATCCTAAATTCAGTGACCTCAAGCAAAGCAGCCGCCATCTGAGAAGCCAAAAAGCGATGCCAAATTAATCGATATAATTCGTATTCATCTTTTTTTAAATAAGGCTTAACCATTTCAGGCGATAACTCTGGGGAGGTGGGACGGATAGCTTCATGGGCATCTTGAGCTTGACTTTTGTTCTTAAATATCCTGGCTTTTGGGGGCAAAAAATCGCGACCAAAATTTTTTTCCACTAAACTTCTAGCCCATTTTAAGGCCACAGGAGAGATTCTAACTGAATCAGTTCTCATATAGGTGATGAGACCAACTGGACCTCGCTCACCAAGAGGTAAACCCTCATAAAGTCTTTGAGCAATAGCCATTGTTTTGGTGACTGGAAAATGGAGGAGACGAAAAGCTTCCTGTTGAAGGGTGCTGGTAATATATGGAGGAGGAGGATTCTTTTTCTTTTCCTCAATTTTAATCTCTTTGATGACAAAAGTTTGATTCTTAAGCTCAGCTAAAATTTCATCAGCTTTAATTTTGGTGGGCAGCTTAACTTTCTTTCCATCAATTTTTTCTAGGCTAGCTTTAAAGGCTGGAGGTTCAGAAGCTTCGAGCAAGGCCGTAATTGTCCAATATTCTTCGGGGACAAAATTCCTAATTTCCTTTTCCCGTTCGCAAATAAGTCTTAAGGCTACAGACTGAACTCGCCCAGCGCTTAAACCGTGGCCAATTTTTTCCCAAAGGAGGGGGCTAATTAAATAACCAACCAATCGGTCGAGGATCCGTCTTGTTTGCTGGGCTTTAATCTTATTGCCATCGAGGCTAGCGGGGTGGCTAAAGGCTTCCTCAACTGCTTTTTTGGTAATTTCATAGAGCAACACTCGCCTAATCCGGGGATTAAATTTTTCAAGCAACCGACTGAGATGCCAGCAAATAGCCTCACCTTCTCGATCAGGATCAGCTGCAAGAAAAATTTCATGACATTCAGCTGCCAAACGCTGCAAATTTTTAATCAGGCTCCGACGTTTAGGCAGAATGATATAAGTCGGTTCGAAATTATTGTTGAGATCAACCCCCAGCTCACTTTTGGGTAAGTCACAAACATGACCCATTGAGGCCCGAACAAGATATTTTGACCCTAAGTAACGATTAATCGTTCTAGCTTTAGCTGGAGATTCAACAATAACTAATGATTTTTCCATCAACCTCTCCTTTGATAGCTTGGCCCAGGATAAGTCAAAATTAGTCCTTTCATTTCTAATCGAAATAAGATAGAGAGCAGCTCAGCCGGTTGCTTTCCTGAATGCAGAACAAGTTCCTCCAAGGAAATCTTCTCCTCAGAAGATAAATAGCTCATTACCGCTTTCTCGTCATTATCCATTGATTCAATTTCTCTTTTCTTATTATTAGCCTCTTTTTCCTTCAAAAGAATAGCATCTCGAAGGTCTGAGGGCAACTCAACGACAACATCGAGCCAATTTTCAACGAGTTTAGCTCCAGCTTTAATCAAGGCATTAGTTCCTTGACTAAGCTCACTCCCAGCCTTTCCGGGAACAGCCATTACTTCTCGGTTTTGATCTAGAGCTAGACGAGCTGTAATTAAGGAGCCACTCTGCGAAGACGCCTCTACCACAACAGTAGCTAAGGAAAGACCACTAATAAGGCGATTCCTCCATGGAAAATGATGAGCTAAAGGCGGTTCATGGGGCAGATACTCGGAAATGACGGCGCCGACTGCCGCAATTCTCTTAAACAAACTCCAATTTTCAGGCGGATAAATTTTTTCAAGGCCAGAGCCCAGGACAGCGATCGTCTCGCCTTCAGTTAAGGCTGCTTCATGGGCCAAAGAATCAATTCCTCTAGCTAAGCCACTTACAATGACTAATCCCCGAGCAGCCAGCTCAGCTGAAAGCTTTTCGGCCATGCTCCGACCATAAGAAGAAGGCCGGCGAGAACCTACAATAGCCACAGCCGGTTTGGTTAGAACATCTTTTCGGCCAACCCCAAAAAGAAGGTAAGGCGGAAAATTAATCTCCCGAAGAAGCGGTGGATATTCTCTTTCCTCTATTGAAATTATCCAATAGTTTTTTTGGGCCAGCTGATTTAAAAGTTTCTTTCCTTCCTCTAACGCTCGACCCGAAATCAACTGATTTATCTTTTCTTTATCCAAACCCAAACTTAGAAGCTTTTCTTCTCTCGCTATAAAAACTTGCCGAAGGTCAGAAAAACTTTGGGCTATTTTTTGGAGCTGTCGATAATCGCTTCGTAAAGTCGTCCAAAGAGTAAGCCAGAAAAGACTTTTATTATTTTCCTTTGACGCTTCTTCTTTTAAATTTTGAGTTAAATTGTCGGAAAAAATTTTCGCCTCCACGTTATTGATTCGGTAGAGCTTCTATTATTTAAAGACGCTAACCTTTCTCAAATCATCACGTCGATTGATTTTTCAATAACCAAAAATTATTGATTTTTCTTGAAAGAAAAAGCCAGCTACGGCTCCAGTCATTAAACAGGCTAAGGTGGCAGCGAGAAGGGCTCGAAAGCCTAAGCGAGATAAATCTTTTAACCGAGAGGGGGCTAATGCCCCAATCCCCCCAACAAAAATGGCCAAGGAAGCGACATGGGCAAACCCACACAGGGAATAGGCCGCAATTATGGCCGAACGGGGGCTAATTAGGGCTTTTTGGGTAAGGAGTTGTGCCAGATGCTGATAAGCTGGAACTTCCGTAGCCACAGTTCTTTCCCCAATAAGTCGGGCCACGGAAAGGGCGTCAGCTGGGGGAACTCCAGCGATTAAAGCAAAAGGATAAAAAACATAGCCCAGAAGATTTTTTAAATTCCAGACAAAATTCCATCCAAACCATGAGTTAACCTGATGACCAACGAGGGATAAAACAAGGTCAATCAAAGCGAGTAACCCTAAAAAGGCAAGAAGAAGAGAAATAATTCCTCCCAGTAACTTAAGACCGCTCGTCGCTCCATTAATTAAAGCCACGATTAGATTATCTTCCCGTTCATAATAGGGCTTAACCTCAAGACCTAAGGTTTCAGGTTTTTCTCTTTCTGGCAAGAGCAGTTTACTTATCAGCAGCGCGGCCGGAGCAGAAAGAATCGAAGCCGAAATAAGATGTCCAGCGATTGTCGGAAGGGTTGATTGAAGGATGAAAACATAAAGACCTAAAACAGTCGAGGCAATTGTCGCCATACCGCCGGTCAAAATAGTCATTAGCTCCGATGCGGTCATCTTCGTTAAATGAGGCTGAATAACTAAGGCCGATTCAATCCCAACAAAAATCTGGCTGGAAACACAAAGGCTTTCTGCTCCACTAAGCCTCATCAGACGGGTAAAAAGACGGGCGAAAAATCGGATAAGCCAAGGCATAATCCCAAGATGATAAAGGCCAGCAATTAGCGAGGAAAAAAAGATGACTGTGGGCAAGGCCTGGAAAGCGAGGATTGAGCCTAAGGAGGTCTCACCAGCCTCATTGGCTGTTCCAGGCGGTAAAGCGAGCCGGCCAAATAGAAATTTTGTTCCGGCAGTGGCACAATCAAGGAGACGAACGACTATTTGATTAAGCCAAAGAAAAAATTTAACCCCAACTGGAAAAATAAAAACAAAAAAGCCAAAGAGCAGCTGCAATCCTATTCCCCAAAAAATGAGTCGCCAATTGATGTTTTTCTTTTGGGCCGAAAAAAGCCAAGCGATAAAAGGAATGAAAAAGACTCCTAAAAGACTAATCAAATTGTATAAACTCATTTCTTTCCTCCGCCAGCTAAAATTGAAAAAATCAAATTCTGGGACCTCAATTATCTTCCATCTTAACTTTGCCCAAGATATAATTTTTTTATTGATTTAGATCAATTAATAAAAAAGTAACAAGCCCAATTATTTCGTTGGGCTGTTTTAATTTTAGTCTTTCAATTCTTAGCTGAGAAGAGATAGGTCTGAACTTAGCTTGGGGAATCAATTTTTTGGGCTTATTTTTTATCAATAAGATGGCGATACTTTCGAACTAATTCATTTAGCTGCTCAAGAGTAACAATATAGCCGCTTATAAAAAGGGAAATCGTCGACCGGAGCGGATCGTTTGACCTGATCAACACATATTCGCGAAGCAAGCCGGAGCGATTTTCTGTAGGCAACTTAATGATTACTTCTTGAGTTTTGCCCGGGCCTATTTTTATTGCCCCAGTTAAAGTTTTTTGGCCAACTTGAAATTGAGCTTGCCGATGATTAAACTCAGCCTGAAGATCAAGTTCCCCTTTATTACTGACTTTTATCTTCACTTCAAGATTTTCTCCAGCCAAAATTAACCCAGCTTCATAATTATAAACATTGAGTTCAATTTTTGGGGAAGGAGGCACCTCAATTTCAGCTTGAATTTCCAAGACTTGACGAGGTTCAATAGGATCATTCGACTCGACATAAACCAGTTTCGTTACTTGGCCATAATATCCCCGAGTATCAAATTCAACACTAATTTTCCCTTCCTTTCCAGGCATAATTTTATCTTCAGAAACCAAAGCCGCGGTACAGCCACAGGAAGTAGTAACTCTTTTGATCATTAAAGGCGCATTACCCGTATTAGTAAAAATAAATTCATGTCGAAGCTTAGCCCCCTCCTTCACTTTAGTAAAGCTTTTGACCTTCTCCTTAAAAGTTATTCTAGGTTGTTCAGTTGAAAGAGCCAAAATAAAATTAGATAAAATTACGACCAAGGTAATTAAAAGCCAAAACTTCAAAGCCCAGGACTCGTTAGCTCTTCTCATCTTCAGCCTCCCTCTTTCTTTTTTACTCTTTTTTCCTTTGACCTTCAAGAACGATTCCCTTTAAAAATCCTAACGGTCTTAATTTCTTGACACCCCTTTACGGCCTCCTTATGATATAGGCTAAAGAGAGCCAATGATTCAAAGAAAAATCGCTTTGTTCCTCATTTTCTTCTGTTGGCTCTTTTGCTTTCTGGAAAAAACTTTTCCTCAAACCTCTTCCTTTAAAGTCAGAGTTACTGAGGAGGTCGCTAATATCCGCCAAAACCCTGATATCCGGAGCCCGATCATTGCTCAAGTACCTCAGAATACTCTCCTCCTAGGATTAAAACGTGAAGGTGAATGGATTTTTGTCACCTGGACTGAGGAAGGCAACCTCAAGAAACAAGGTTATATCCATGAAAGCTTGGTAGCTTTAGTGGAACCAGAGGAAAGAGCTGAAGAGAAAAAGGTAGAGGCCAAAGAAGAAGATAAAGAGCAAAAAGCTCGAGAAGAGAAAAGCAAAGAAACCCTCTTAGCCAAAAAAGAGCCTGAAATTAAATCATCGCCCGTAATAAATAAATCTGGTCCAAAAAAATCGGCTTTGAGGCTAAATTTAGCTCCTGGGGGCGAGTTTGTCTCGTTAAGTCCAATAAATGAAAGCTCCTCTGGCCTAGCTTCCCTTATGGCTGATCTCCTTAACAGTCCCCAAGCTGATTCGATCTCTTCTCTCCGATGGCTGAGAGCGGCCAGTCTTGAATTTCAAATTCCCTTAAAAGACAATTTCTCAGTTATTGGCCAATTTTCGGGAATTCATGGAGAAAAGAAAAATTCAATCTTTTATAAAATCGAGGGTTTTCAACCTAATCTATTTATCCAATCAAAAATATTAACGTTTCCTATCGCCTTTCTTTTAAATTATGAAATCTGGTCTTTCCTTTCATTGGCTCTTGGCCCGGAAATTATCCCCATTGAATTTCGCTATCTTTATCGCCTTGAGCTAGCTAAGACCAGGGAGGAATGGTCAGGTAAGGCAAAATCTTGGGGCTATGGTTTAAAGGGAAGAATTTCTTTTACTAGCTGGTTGTCAACCAAGGTGGGTTTATATCTAGAAATCGGGGGGAGACGAGCTAAGATCAGGGATTTCGAAGGAAAAGACACTCACCTTTGGCCCACAGGCGAAAAAACTGAAGAAGAAGGCAAGCTTTATTTCTTTCAAGTCAGAACCTCGCCGGACCATCTTCGTTCTCTCCTCTTTATCCGGGCTAAGCGGCCAGCTGAAGCTGGGATTCAAAGCGTTGAAGAAGCTAGTCTTAATTTAAGTGGTGTAACTCTTAGATTTGGCTTCAGCTTTCGCTTCTGATTTTCTTGAAACCGACTGAAAAATTAATTAACCCTAATTATTTCTTTTCTAATAAAGCGAAATGCTGGGCATGAAGACCGGGGCAAAGGGGAGTTAATTTGCGGAGACAAAAACCGGCGGCCGCCACTTCCTGCTTAAATGTAACTAGCGATACCATGGAAATTTTAGTTGGTGACGGCTTGACTATGCGGCGAAATCTTCTTTGCCAAATATGAAGAGCTTGTTTTTTATAAAAAGAAACAATCGCCCATCTCTTGGTTACTCGAGCGATTTCTGTCAGCACCGTTAGTCTTTCCCGAGATGAATGGAGATGATGAAAAAAACGCAAAGAAAGGACAACATCAAAACTTGAATCAATGAAAGGAAGACCAGTTAGCATATTTAATATTATTCCGATAGGAAAATGGTTATTATATCCCCGCCTTCTGGCCCTTGCTACCATGGCCAAAGATAAATCCCCGCTAATAAGTCTAAAGCCATTCTCAAGGATGAGCCGAGAGAACCGACCGTAACCACAGGGAGCATCAAGACATGGACCTAAATTATCTCCTTGAAGAGCTAGTTCCTTTAACCATTTTTTAAGAATTCTTGTCTCCCGCCAGTGAACCAAGCGTTGATCAAGACCCCGATAACGCCGCCGTTCATACTCAGCCACTTGACAAGAATTAAAAGGAATCGATTTCAAAGATGACATATTTTGGCCTCTCTTCAATGATTATAGTTGAACTATTAAAAGGTAAAGTCTGACCATCGCGATCAATTATCTTTCGGATTGGCCAGGAAAATTCATATTGAAAGCTGTCTTTCTTAGTCCAAACTATGGCAAAAATTTCTTTCTGGCGAACAAAATAGAAAATCCAAGCTCGAGGGTGAAATTCCCGACGCATAAAGGTGCTTCCTTCAAGGAAGGTTTGGAGGGTTTTAAACGCCTTATAGGAGAGCCTTTTTTTCCAGGGAGAAGCCAAAGGGTCAACAAGACCATAACCTCGAGCGGCTAACTGCCACCAGTAGATTCTTTCAATAGCCCCGCTGGTTAAACCAAGGATGAAATAGCGAACTAGAAAATTAGCTTGTTCTTCCTCTGAAACACAGGGCTCTCCGGGAGCCGGCGAATATGGCTCCATTCCTTTCAGTGGCCAATTAAATTCCGTTATCCAACAAGGCTTTGACCGACAAGTCAAATCAATAATAGCTCTTAATAAAGCTATTTTTTTTTCAAAAGTCCAACCCCACTGAGCATTCTCTGGAGCTCCGGTTCGATCAACATAAAGCAAAGAGCTGATAATATCGAAATTGAGCTCTTTCAAGACCGCAGGGTACAAATGAAATTCAAAATCAATTACAGCTGGACCAATTAGTTTAAAACAATATTTTTTAGCTAACTCAAAGGCTGGGCGAGCCAAATCCAAATACTCTCGATAAGTCCAAAGTCCCCATTTCGTTCGGTTCCAAGCGTGGCCGACTTCAAAATGATTGACCCAAGGTGAAAGTTTTTCAAAAGCCAAAGCTAAGAAATCTCGCCAGCGTTGAGGTTCTAAAACATCATAGCGATTTTGAAGTAGAGCCACTACCACGCCATAGCCTGATTTAACTAAGCGACTAATAAATCTTTCATAAGAATCGATTTTTTCCTTTTCCCATGAAGGCAATCTCACCAAAACATTCTTTACACCCAATTCGGACAGTAAAACTTGAATTTCCTTTTCTTTGTCCTCAACTGGAGTCACCGCCACGCCAGTGGCTTTTTCAAGGATTACTGGCTGACTATATAATTGTCTTTTTATCTTTTGATAAAGCCGAAGACCCGGTAATAGAAGAGGTAAATTTAGGCGAAGAAGATCAAAATAACTTCCAGCATGCTTCCAATGAGCCCGAAATCTTTCCTTCTTAGAGGCCACATTATGAGGCTGATCAGCCAATTCGTTCCAGTGAAAAATTTCCTTCATTTCACTGCCACCTTAAGGAACGAGCTAAAGACCGCAGCCGCAGCCATTTTTTTAATTTAAGCCAAAAAGTAAAAGACCTCTTGGCCCAAAGATACCAAAACCAACCAAAAGTCGGCATCTTATTTTGAAAATAAACTTGAAGAAAAAACTTTTGTTTAGAGGCCGGCAGACCTAATCGAATCAAATTTTTTATCCGCTGATAAGACGATACCTTCCTTTTTAACCTAACTCGATTGGGATCTAAAAGGAAAAACTCATAGGAAATAGGCCCTAATTGCCTAACCAGAATATTGCCATCGGAAAGGTCTCGGTGAATTAGGCCTCGATCGTGCATTTGTCGCACCAAACTGGCTAATTCAATAAGAAGATAGTCGAGTTGGTCAGGTTGAACATGCTGAAAGAGAAAACGAATCTCTTGAGCTTGACTGATTCGAGTGGCTAGAAAATATTCCTCCTTTCTGCCCCGCCACGAGACAGTTTCAAGATAAGCTATAGGCTCAGCCGTTTTAATTTGATTTTTTATTAGATTAAGAGCCCCATAAAAAGATCTTCGGGCTTTTGATCCCCTCAGCCAATCTCTTAACTTGATCAAACCCCTTGGTCTAAATTCTTTAATAACTATTTCCTTTATTTTTCCTTGTCCAACGGGCAAATTGACAGCCACCAGTCGGTTTCGGCTTGCCAGTAATACCTCGGCTTCAGAAGAAGTCATAATTTGGGGAATCTGGCCAAGAGCTTGTCTTAATTGTGGACAATCATAGTTAGCATTAATCTCGCCCCGCCATGAGGCCAATTCTATTTTGTTCAAATCGATACGGTCCATTTCTTCTGCTTCCCCTGTTTTTCAAGAATTAAAACCAATGATTTGGCTAGGGTTAAGGGGGTAAATTTTTCCCAGACAAGTTCATAGCCTCCCTGAGCAATTCTCTGTCTTAGGTCTTCTTGATGATAAAGCTCAATTAAGCTGGCGGCAATAGTTTCCGGGTTGGCCTGGGGACAAAGGTAAATATTTTGGCCATGAGTAAAAAATTCACGAACAGCTGGCGTATCTAAAGTAAGGACAGGTTTTCGCAGGGCCATAGCTTGAAAAATTTTATGGGGGACAACTCGCTTGGCTTTTGGAGTTTGACCGAATAGGCCAAAGCAAAGTGAGGCTTCCTTTTCAATGATCTTTATCATCTTTTTTTCCTTTATCCAACCTAGAAATTGAATTCTCTTAGGATCAGCTTTAGCCAAGAGCCTTCTGACTTGAGGAAAAGTTTGTCCAGTGCCAATAAAAAAAAATCGTATCGAAGGCTCTTTTTCAGACACTATCAAAGCTGCTTTAGCTATCTGATCAACCCCATGCAACGGAAGAAACGAGCCAAAAAAAACGGCGGTAAAAGGTTTGTCTTGGGGTTGATTGATTGCCATGCTTGGCCGCCAAAGGGAATCGTCAAAGCCAACCGGAAGCACCTGCAATCGGTCATTTTTCAAGCCAAATTCTCGACAATAATAATGGGCGTGGGCCTCTGTATCCGCCAAAACTAAATCGGCTAACTTCATGGAGAAGCGATCTAACAAATAATTCCAACGGGCGGTCAAAGAATCATGGGACTTTCGTTGCCAATCAATTATTTTAGTTTCATAGCGAGAGGCCAGAGGGTCAAAAATAATCGGGCTTGAAACAAGGCGCCCCATTAAAAAGGCTAAGGGGACGTCTTTATGACCGAAGGCAGGGACAAAGAAATAAGTCCCCTGGGCCACCTTAACCAATTTAAATGGAGCTTGAGCTAAGCCTAAAGGATAACGAATCCATGATTTCACCGCAGGTAAACGCCACTCATAAAGGGTAGCCCCCAAGAGCTTCAACCCCCGACAAAGAATGGCTGTTCGGGGATAGAAAGGGTCATAGGCACCAAAAAAACAGATGGCCATTGATGGCTTTTAGAATAGCCTATCAAGCTGGTTTTTGCAATTAAAGTGGCTCTTTAGAAACTTTTGCCTCTCCCTTTATTTTTTGGTATAAAAAAGAGGACCTCTATTGAGAGGATCACATTTGCCTAAAAGGAGATGAGCATGGCGATTGATCCCCATCTCCTCGAAATTCTGGCTTGTCCAGTGTGCAAAACACCGGTCAAGCTAACGGTTGATGAAGCTGGTCTTAAATGTGAAACTTGCTCCCGAGTCTATCCAATCCGCGAGGATATTCCGGTAATGCTAATTGACGAGGCCACGATTGACCCTGATAGACCAACCAAAGATTGAGCTACCAGATATTAATAGAATTCTGCTGCTTCGACTCCGCCGAATGGGGGATATTATCTTAACTACCCCAGCTTTAAGAGCCCTGAGAGCTTCCTGGCCTAAGGCTTATCTCTGTTATGTAGTTGAGTCTCCCTATGCCAGGCTTATTGAAGGTAACGGCCTGGTGGATGAAGTCATAATTTTAAGGCCCCGCTCAGGTCTTCCTGAACTCATTAAAAATATCCATAAATTACGCTCTCATAAATTTGAAGTGGTAATTGACTTTCACGGCGGACCTCGCTCCGCTTTGTTGGCTCTAACCTGTGGTAGCCGCCTCAGAATAGGTTATCATACTAAATTCCGAGGCTGGATTTATCATTATCGGGTTCCCCGTCATTCCGCCTCTGGCCCCATCCACAGCGTTGTCAATCATTTAAATTTAATAAAAACTTTGAATCCAAAAATCGAGGAAAATTTTTCTCTCTTGGTCCCCCCCATCCGCCCAGAGGAAAAGCGCAAAGTTGACACTTTCTGGCAGGAATCAGGCCTAACCTCCCGACGCGTGGTGGCTGTTCACATCAGTGCTGGAAATAGTTTCCGTGATTGGGGGAAAAAAAACTTGGTTACTTTCCTAAAAAAACTCATTTCCCTTAAAGAGCCAAAACCGCTTCTTATTGGTTCTGTAAAAGACATAGCAAGAGAGAAAGAAATTCAACGAAGCCTTGACCAACCCGTACCCTCACTCGTAGGTCAAACGAATCTCGGAGAGCTCATGGCCGCCCTGGCCAAGGTCGATCTTTTTGTCGGGCCTGATAGCGGCCCAATGCATCTAGCTTCAGCGTTAAATAAGCCTATTGTCGCTCTTTTTGGTCCAACCCTTCCGGCCAATTTTGCTCCTTGGAAAGCTAAAGCGGTTATCTTAGAAAAACCAATGACCTGTCGCCCCTGTCGCCAGCGCTCCTGTCCAGAAAAAAATTTTCCTTGTATTCAAAGCATCAGCCCAGAGGCTGTCTCTTATACACATCT
>JAOAFQ010000204.1 GCA_026416195.1 Candidatus Aminicenantota bacterium
GCCCGGCACCCTCCCGTCAGGCGACTGGCGCGGGTGATGAGATAGTCCAAGCCCAGGAGAAATTCTGGGGCACTTGTAACCACTAGGTTGCAGGTTCGAGTCCTGCCCGAGGAGCCATCTTTATCCTTCTTATGCTTTTTATTTGCTTTTATAACCATGTCATATCTTTTCCCAAATTCGACTAAGATGTCTGCCCTGGTTTTCGCATAAAAAATAAAACTAATCAGCATTTGTATTAAAGATATTTCTCAATAACCTAGCAATTAAATGATTTTTATCTATGAATTAACAAAAACCAATAGATACAAAACTTATTGAGCCTTTTAAAAAATGATTTTCATGCTCATTAGTAATCATGAATCATTTTAAGGTCTGTTCTTCTTAGCCGAAAGTAAAGCTCACAGGTAATCTATTTAGGGGAATAGGCAAGAGATAAAAGAAACTCAAATAATCTTGACTTTTTTAAAAAATATGATTTACGATTTTTAATGATGAAATAAAGGAAAAGCATATGAAATTTGTTTAATTATAAGCGAGGACAAGACAAAAAATATATTCTAAAAAAATTATATATTAAATAGGCATAGTAGAGTGTGCTCAATATATTTAGTTTTTAACAACGTTTATTAAAAGGAGAAAAAATGCCTAAGATTAATGATGTAAGTGACGAGGAAAAAAGGGGACTTAGCATAAAAAATTTGCCATGGCTTAAGAAGGCAGTGGGCCCTGAGCTAGTCGAAGGAGGGATTTATCTATTAGCTGGAGAGCCAGGGATAGGAAAGACTACGCTGACTATTCAAATATTAGGAGACTTAAGTGCTCAAGGACTGAAGGTCTTATATATCCCGACAGAACAAAGCCTGAGCGACATAAAACGTGTTTCAGACAGATTGTTCGGCAAAAAAGATAAATCAAAATCGTCGAATCTTGAAAATCTTTTTGTAGATACGATAGATGATTTATCAATGCTCCCCTGGCTTCTCAACAAAAAAATACTCCCGAGAGATAGTGAATACTTCGGCTGTCGGTTAGTTGCCATAGATTCGCTTCAAGGGGGAGGACTATCGACTTCGGCAGGGTCAAAATTTAAGTCCCTTCTTGAGTTTGCTGAGACTGCAAAAGCAACTGGAATTACCTGTCTTTTTATTAACCATGTGACAAAAAGTGGGGAAATAGCTGGTCCAAAAGCCCTCGAACATGCTGTGGACTGTGTAATTTATATAAGAAGAGCTCTACGTTTAAGGCCGCTTTTTGTTCCTAAAAATAGGTTCGGTCCCTCTGTTCTCGACCCACTAGTCTTGATTATGGATGAAGATGGGTTAAAGGAATCCCCCCATACGGTGGCAGAAGCGAGTACCATTCTTGGATATAGTGGTATCGGAGATGAATTTGCTGAGGCTCAAGCATCGGTTACTATTCCCCGATATGGAAGTCGTCCGGGACTTAGTGCACCTTTTTTGCCGGGCAAAAAAATTCAGCAGTTAATAAAAGTCTTGAGTACATTGAAAGATATTGATGTGGTTGATCTATCCTATGATATAAGTTGTTATATTCCTGGCAGGCATGGTTACAATGCCGTACTTGATTTACCCATTATAGTAGCTTTGCTAAGTTCATATCTTCATCAGCCCGTAGATAGAAATATCTTGTTCGTCGGGGAAGTAGATTTGACGAAGCAGATTAGGCCACCAGAAAAAACATATCTGGCAGCTCTCGCAGAATTTCTTTGTGAATCGAAGGCAAAAATTAAGACGGTATATATATCTGATAAGGCGTCAGATGATCTTAAGAGAATCAAGCCAAACGAAATTAAGCCAAGGATTGGCGATATAGTTGATGTGCGGGGCGTGCCAGAACTTGATAACCTTATAGCCGCTCTGTGGCCTAATTTAATCAGAAATTGATATTTATTAGAAAGGAATGTAGATTAGATGCCGCCTCCTTGTGTCGAAAGAAAAATAGAAAATATAATATTCTATTATTACGCAAAATTAGTAATAGCTCCGTCCGCCGGTTTCAAAAAAAATTATGGATTTATAATCAATGCTTATAAAAAATTGGTATCTGGGGAAATATTAATTTCTGATTATGAACGCGAACTGCTTCATATGAATGAGAATCAGAATTCATGTAGCTTTTGCGGGTCCAAAGATTGCAAATTAGATACGGTTCATATAGTCCCAAGGTATTATGGAATCCCACCAGGTATTCATAACCTAGTATATGCATGCTCTAAATGTGCTATTTCAAAAGGAGAAAAGGATCTTGTTGAATGGTGGTGTAAAGAGCTAGGAAAACCAAGAGATGATATACCGCGTGTACCTATTGGTATATATTTAAAAATTGCATACGATTTGAATAAGATCAACTTTAGTCTAAAAAAGCCATGAAAAGAGATAGGTGAAATTTATCAGTATATACCAAGAAGTAAATGAGAGAATTTGCGGCCATTTAAGCAGCGGCCCATAATTCAGAAAGCAATTCAGCCTGTTCAAGGACGGTGTGGGTTGCTTTTTCTTGTTTATCCGGGGGGTAGTTATATTTCCTTAAGACTCGCTTAACCAGGGTCCTTAGATAAGCTCTCCGATCTTCTCTAATTGTCCAATCTACAGTGACATTTTCTCTTACAGTTTTGACCAGGTTTTGAGCGATTTTTCTCAGAACCTCATCTCCAAGTAGCTTAACTGCGCTATCATTGGTTTCAAGGGCATCGTAGAAAGCTAATTCTTCCTCGCTCAAACCAAGTATTTCACCTCTGTTGTCTGATTTTCTAATTTCCCTCGCGATCTCTATAAGTTCTTCGATTACTTGAAGGGCCTCAATTGATCTGTTCTGATATCGGTTTATAGCTTCCTGTAGCATTTCAGCAAATGATTTGGATTGCACAAGATTTTTACTTTTTCTCATCTGAACCTCGGCGTTCAATAGCTTATATAAAACTTCAACAGCTAGATTCTTGTAAGGCATACTTTTAATTTCGGCCAAAAATTCTTCAGAAAAAATAGAAATATCGGGTTTTTTTAGTCCAGCCGCGGCGAATAAATCGATAACTCCTTCAGGAGCAATCGCCCGCGAAACAATCTGCTTTATGGCGTAGTCCAATTCGTCTTCAGGTCGCACCTGACTTGGTGCCTTCTTCGCTAAGCTATTTCTCACAGCCTGAAAGAATGACACGTCATCTCTTATCTTTAATGCTTCTTCATGGGGCACTGCTAAGGCAAAAGCTCGCGATAATTCCCCAACTGCCTTGATAAGCCTTTCCTTTCCATCCTCCTGCGCCACTATGTGTTCCTGAGCGGCCGGTAATAATGATAGTCTATCAGTTGGTGTTCCCGTCTTCCAGACAGTCCAGTCAAATCCATAAAATAGACCGAGGCATATCTCATATTTTTCTTTCATTATGGCTACAACCACGTCCTGGTCGATAATCGTATCACCCTTCCCGCCGCTTTCTGTGTACTGAGCCATAGCTTCTTTCAGCTCATAGGCTAACCCAAGGTAATCAACCACAAGCCCTCCTGGCTTATCTTTGAATACTCTATTTACCCTGGCTATAGCCTGCATCAATCCATGGGCCTTCATTGGTTTATCAAGATACATAGTATGCAGACTCGGGCAATCAAACCCTGTTAACCACATATCTCTCACTATAACAATCTTGAATGGATCGCTGGCATCTCTGAACCTATTTGCTAAGTGTTCTCGTCTTTTCTTGTCTCTGATATGCTGCTGCCAGGCCGCAGGATCAGATGCCGCGCCCGTCATAACAACTTTAATCACGCCTTTGTTGTCGTCTTCATCATGCCATTGTGGTCTAAGTCGGACTATTTCATTATAAATTTCTACACAAATCCGTCTGCTCATACAAACAATCATAGCTTTGCCTTCAAGAGCCTCTAGGCGCCTTTCGAAATGTTCGACAATATCTTTAGCTACAAGCCTGATTCTTTTTTCTGTACCCACTATTGCTTCTAATTGTGCCCATTTTGTCTTAAGTTTTTCTTTTCGCTCAAGCTCTTCGCCTTCAGTTACTTCTTCAAAATCGGGATCTATTCTTGGCTTTTCTTTCTCATCTAATTCAAGCTTAGCCAAACGGCTCTCATAATAAATTGGAACAGTGGCCCTATCCAGGACAGCTCTTTGTATGTCATAAATACTAATGTAGTCTCCAAACACAGTCCGTGTGTTCTTATCAGCCCTTTCAAGTGGTGTCCCTGTAAAGGCGATAAAAGAAGCCCTTGGCAAAGTATCCCGCATATGCCGAGCAAATCCATCTATGAAATCATACTGGCTGCGATGGGCCTCATCTGCAATAACTACGATATTCTCTCTTTCTGAAAGAACAAGGTTTGAGTCGGCCTTGGCCTCGGGAAGGAATTTCTGAATTGTTGTAAATATTATGCCGCCGCTTTTAACCCTCAGCTTATCTCTCAAATCTTCACGATTTTTAGCCTGGACAGGAGGTTGCCGGAGTAATTCTTTGGACCGACAGAATGTCCCAAACAATTGATCATCCAAGTCATTTCTATCTGTAATAACGACTATTGTCGGATTCTGCATGGCTGGCTCTCTAATAATTCGACCAGAATAAAAGGCCATTGTAAGGCTTTTACCAGAACCTTGCGTATGCCAGACAACTCCAATTCTTCTGTCTCCAGGTTTTCCGCCAGGCTGTCTGCCAGACATATATTCGCCGATTTCTGCTTGTTGTTTCCATTTCTCGGGAAGAGCAGCCCGCAAGGTTTCCAAAACTGCTACTCTCACAGCATGAAACTGATGGTATCCTGCCATCTTTTTGGATAAAAAACCGCCTCCATTATCCTCAAATACAATGAAATCTCGGATAATTTCTAAGAAGAATTTCTTATTAAAAATTCCTTTGATTAATATTTCTAATTCTGGCCGACCGAAATCTTCGATTTCTTTACCAGAGATGGTTCTCCAGGCCTTAAACCATTCACGTCCAGAAGTCAGAGTTCCCACTCTTGCCTCGAGCCCATCAGAAATTACCAAAAGTTCGTTAGGAACGAACAGACTTGGGATTTCAGTCTTATAAGTCTGAAGTTGATTGAAAGCATTAATTATTGTGGCTTTTGGATCCGCGGGATTTTTCAGTTCAATAACTGCAAGAGGTAAGCCATTTACAAAGATAACTATATCAGGCCTTCTGGTGTGCTTGTTTTCGACTACTGTGAATTGATTAACCGCAAGCCAGTCGTTGTTGTCAAGATCATCAAAATCAAGTAACTTTGCTTGGGCTCCTGCTATTTTATCATTCTTTCTGTATTCGACCGTGACACCATCGATGAGCATTCTATGAAATGCCCTGTTTCTTGCTTCAAGCGTTGCTCCTTCTGGATGTGTAATTCTTTTTAATGCATCTTGTATTGCTTCTTCTGAAAGGTTTGGATTAAGACGTCTCAGGGAATCCTGGAGTCTCTGTCTTATGAAAACATCTCCATAACCATCCCGTTCAGAAAAAAGCTCTCCTGGAATCATATCCGGTCCATATTTTATGTTCCATCCTAGGGACTCCAGCCAGCCCAGAGCTACCTGTTCGACTTCAGACTCAACAAATTGTGTCATTTTGCTGCCTCGGCCTGGATTTCTTTTAAGCTTCTTCCATTAGCATCTTTCCATTCAATACGCCCATTTGATTCTCGTCCCAAGACAACGCCAGCTGCAGTAGATGGCGAACTGAATGCATAATCCTGTGAAAACTCATAATAAGCCCCTTTATCAACAAGGATACCTGTTTTGATTAGAGACTGGCGAATGTCATGTAAGTATGAATGAATCGAAGGGACTTCACTCTTGACCGCTCTTGATCCCATACGCACTATAAAACCTTCAATAGTATCAATACCTCGAGCTTCAATTCCCTTTGCTCTAATAAACAGATCCCTTATACTCTTGGGGCCCGCCTTAGCTTTTTCAAAGAAGTTGGCTCCAACTAGGGGAAGACAGAGAAGCAAGTCCTGAAGGAACGTCTCTGCGTCTGTTCTGTCTGCCTCTGATAGTGAAGGTATCTGCGGGATGTTTCCATTATCGATTTCTGCCCGTTTTGCTTCTGCGGCCAGAGCAATCAATCGAGCCTCAAGGTATTGAACATGAGCCTTATTAAGGTTAAGATCCTTGCTCGTAAACATTGCGGCATGTGTCCAAAAATCCTTTTGCCGGACGTGCTGTTCCAGGCGCTGCAAGACATCATCTCCTTGTCCGACATATACTCGGGAAAGTTGGCCAGATTCACCCGGTCCCCAGAGGATATAAACACCGGTGCGCTTAATCTCAGGTCGCTGTTTGACTTCTGGAAACTGTACACGGGGGAAAATAAGTCCTTGTCCATTCCAGTTTGATTTTTCAATAACTCGTAGTCCCTCAGGTTCCCCAGATGGTATAAAAATACGTACCGAAAAACCTCGATTGTTACTCAAAGTGACTCCTCCTTCGGATTATTTTCTAAATCTTTTAGCAGCATTTCTATAAAGTTTAGTCCCGCTATATGTAAATTATATATGGCTATATATTTGTTCTTGTTTTTCATACCGCGGCCTTAAATTAAAAATTAAAAATGCTTCAAGCAGTGCTAGGAAGCGCATGCCAAAATCTTTGTCAATAAGTATATGGACGCCGTTACAATTTTTTTTATCCAATTCCCGATGTTATGCTTGTCATAATCCCCAAATTTCTGGGAATTATTTAGAATAGATCTAGCTAGCGTACTCTGAGCGCTATTATGATTGTTCATCATTGAGTTTAGAAGGATAGCAATTTAAACTCTGAAAAGTGCAAATCAACTATAAAGAAACTC
>JAOAFQ010000213.1 GCA_026416195.1 Candidatus Aminicenantota bacterium
TCCCGGCACATCAGCGAAATCTGGCTATGAAAAGGAAAAAGGCTCAAAAATGGATAAGAAGGAAACCATCATAAATCCCTCAGACTCTGCTCCAGGGAAGGGAGGAAGAAGTATAGATTTCTGTGGCCGGAATCTTCCAACGCCTGAACAAGCGGCTTCAATGGGTTTTGATCCAGGAAGAATCACTGACCCTGCTTACCGCGAGTGGACAGGAAGACTTGAACAGCGAGGAACTGAAATTACCCTGACGTGGTCCAAAAGCATGGCAACGGAAAAAGGCGAGATAAAAGTTGAATATTCTTACAAAGAAGGAGAATTAGTAGCTATAAAATATGAATTCTTTGACCAGAAAGGATTCCTAATTGGTTATGCCTCTTATGATTCAAAAAGTGGAATGGTTGAAGCCAAAAGGCTCAGGTAAAAAAATGTTAAGCTAAAATTCCTTCAATTTTTTAATTCCTTTGACCACTTACCCGTTTCGTGAGAGGAAGGTATGCGTTATTATAATCACATGAACTTGCTCACCTGAAATTTCGTCTCAAATTTTCGAGACTTAAAGCCTTGGGCGAATTAACGCGCTTCCTTCTGATTGGAGGATAGAGGGTCTATCATCATTTCTTTTTTGATATGATTCTTTTATGTTTTAAATCCGGGAGGCAGCTTCAGCCAGGGTGCCTTATTACTGCGACTTTCCCTTTGCCATATGCCTTCTTGGCTCTTAATCTGAAGTAAAGCCTGAGTATACTGAACACCCTTGAGAAGGTAGACCCCTTTGAGAGATAAAGCTTATTCAGCTTTGCGTTATCGAAGCCCCTATGAATATCGCCAATAATGGGAAAAGGGCCAGCCCAGATGGTTATTTTAGAGAGAAAGCTGAGATATGGATCGACCTGAGCTCTTCACTCCTAGGGCAAATCGTCAAGAAATTTTTTAGCCATGAGCTCTACCTCTCACTTGGAGAAAATAGGCCTTGATTTTTTAATTGGGCATTTGTCCAAAAGAAACTTGGTTCTTCCCTGCAGATGACGAAGTTAAAGGATATCTATGAACAAATAATTGTATTTATTTGCCAAAATCCAAGCTTAGGGTTCTTTCCTTCAAAAAGCGGGCTAATTTTTTACAAAAACCCTAAAAAAATTTGGCTTTAAAAATGCTCACCTTACAGACATTATTAGGATTAGATTATCTCCGAACCAATATTATTAAAAGAAACAAAATTATATTTGCCGTTATTTTGAAAAGGCATATCAAGTGGTTAAAAAAGAGTTAAGGATAATAGATAAAAATTTTAATCTCGGTAGAAAATTAGGTAAATAAGTAAATAAGTAAGACGGC
The DNA here is from genome assembly GCA_026416195.1 of Candidatus Aminicenantota bacterium. Lineage (GTDB taxonomy): Bacteria > Acidobacteriota > Aminicenantia > Aminicenantales > CALLJL01 > CALLJL01. The sequence continues at coordinate 1,336 of JAOAFQ010000213.1, forward strand.
ACCTATTTTAACTTATTAAATTTCTTCAGGCAAAATACTTGCCGTTGTGTATTCATGAACCAGTTCAGCGAAGATCGGCAGACCTCTCTCCCAGACTAAATCAGCACGCATTTGCATATCAGTGATATAAGTGATCCAATG
>JAOAFQ010000047.1 GCA_026416195.1 Candidatus Aminicenantota bacterium
CTTGAGGATAGAATAAAAGAAGAATTAGAAGCCATGAGAATGGCTATTATAAATCAATTGCAAAAGGGCCGTCGAGCTGGCGAAAAAGACCTTGAAGAAATTCTTCAAGAATTCAAACGTCAGGCCAAGATTAAACTAAGCGTCGAAGACTATGAAACTCATTTTCAACTAGGCTTAGCTTTTCTTGAACAAGGATTGGCTGATGAAGCTATCGAGGAATTTATGATTTCGGCCCAGTCGCCAGAGAAGGCTTTGGAAAGTTGCACTCTCATTGCTGAAGCTTGTCGACGAAAAAAGGACTATGCGGAGGCTATTCGTTGGTTAGAAAAGTGCCAAGAAATTTGCTTTGATGATCCTGAAAAACTTCATTCGCTTGAATATGAAATTGCTTCTCTTTATGAAAAAATGCAGGAGCGACAAAAGGCTCTTAGTTTGTATAATAAAATCCTAAAATGGAATGCTTCCTTTCGGGACGTAGCTAAGAGGGTTGCAGCCTTACAAAGAGCTTCTTAAGGAAAGTTAACGAATTTCAACTCTAGCCATTTGTCCCTCTCGATCATCGGAATTGAAAGCGGTAACATAATAGGTATATTCTTTTTCCTTAATAACTCCTCTATCAAAAAAGATAAAAGAAGACGCCCCAACTTCTCCTATCAATTTTTTTTCTCCCTTTTCTTCCCGATAAATACGATAGCCTTGAATATTTTTATTAACTGGGTTTGGTTCCCAATAAAGAATATTTATATATTCTTTCATGAAAAGAGACCGATTTTCTCTTTTTTCGCCTCTTAAGTTTAAAGGAGCCAAGATCAATTCCTGGAGATTTCCTCGGCAAGGCGGTTCAGCTGGTTGAAGAAAGTATTTTTTAATTCCACTGACTATGGCCGTATAAGCAAGGAAAGAATCTTCTTGTTTGGCCAAAAAGCCTCCTGGCGGAAGGGTGTAGATATTTTGGTCGACCTGAATATCCCAAGGTTCATTCAACGATCGATTAATATAGATAAGCAGGCCATTATCGTATTCAATTTTTAACCTAGCTAATTTGGTTAAGAGAAAATTTTCAGGGTTTGGACCGGGGCAGAATGGTAAAAGCCGAGAAAGAGATTCGGAAAGGGTAAGAAATTCGCCATTAATTTCATATAAAATTTGCTTAGCTGAAGCCAAAAGATATCTCGGTTGAATATGTTTGAGGAAACAATATTCTCGAAGAATCTCTTCCGGTATAAGTTGAATTTCAGGAGAAAGTTGAATATATCCGGCCTGGCCAAAGGCGATTTCTGTGGCTCGATAATATTGAAAATGTTCAGCTGAAATTGACCTGGTCTCAGGGAAAAATCTTTCTAATAAGCCCAGACCGAAGGGGACAAAGCGATGATGGAGAACTTTAAGTTTGTAATTAGGAATACAGGGAATAAAAAAAGGTTTGAGGCCTTTGTCGAGGGAATAAATTGAGGCCGGATTAGCTTCGAAGGAATCAATATACCCGGCCCAAATATTAGCCGAATAACCATAACCTTCACCAGCAACCGGTCCATTATGAATTTGTTGCATTAATCCGATAAGCTCTCGGTAAGCTAAAAAAGTGGAAATCTGCCTTCCAGCCTCAAAAATTTGGGCATCAAAATCAACTTTAAAGGAGGGCAAAATCGCCGTATGAACATCAAGAAAGGCAGCTGAAGTTTCATAGTTTTCATGAATTAATGGTTCGTAGAGCCAAGCATAAGAAATAGCCTTAGTTGGCTTGAGAAGGTAGCTTTGGAGCCCAAGATAAGCGTTAAACCAAGATAAGACCATTTTTCCTTGAGAATCAAGGGCGACATCATCTGGGTTCCAAACATCAGAATTAGGATAAAAATCGACATAGTTGGTATGCAAGCCAAAACGATAACCTAACTGATGGCAAAAACGAGCTAGCTTTTTTAAGCTTTCATGACCACCGTACATTTCTGAAGCGGGATAAGTGGAGGGAAGACCATTATCATATCCATATTTCTGCCAGCAATGGAGGAGAACAAGAAAATCTTTAAAGTTAAAAGAAGCTAACCATCGAAGGAAATCTTCCTGCTTTTGGAAAGAATCTAGCCACAAATCAACGACAACTCGTCGAGCCAAATCCTCGCGAAAGGGAGAAACAGCAAGTGGAGGAATGTAAAAAGTATCTTCGATTTCAGGCGAGACAGTTATTAATAACCGCTCCCTTAAAAGGTTTCTTTGACCATCGGAGCGAGGGAAATACCAAGCCACATAGCCACAGACAGCTGAATTAGCCGAAACAGGCTGACAAATGGGAGAGAGCCAGGAAGAATTGGAATAGAAAGGATCAAGAACAGCTGAAATAAAATACCCCTGGGAATAAAGAACGGGATGGCCAAAAGGAAGATCAATTATTTTTGGATCAGGAGTAGCCTCAGAGCGGTCGGTGCTAAAAGTAATGACTTTAGAAAAAGGTGAAATGACTTCAGCTTCGATAATTAAGGTTTTTCCTTCAAGTTTCAATTTTAATAAGAAATCAAATGATTCTCCGTCCCTGCTCCAACGGAAGCGAGCTACATAATAGCCCCTTTCGTCATAAATTGAACCTAGAAATTCCCTTTGATACCTTTCTTCCCAGGCGTGAAGGAGTTGACCACCTAAAAAAAAGGAGGTTATGCCGCCAAAATTACAGGGCCGAAAAGCTAAACTTTGAGAGATGATGACTTCGAGATCATGGAGAGTTCCAGTTGAGGGGAGGTAGCGATAAACGATGGTTGCTCCCTTTATGGTAATCGGAAAATCAATCCCTCTTAAACTTGAAAATACCAGGAAAGGCAAGCTTAGAGAAAGAAGAGAATTTCTAATATTTATCCAGGCAATTTTTCCCCTCATAGGAAATTCACCTTTTATTTGTCTTTTGGAGCTAAAACTACTGGTTATTTAGCCAATTAAAATGATTTATCTCTTCGCTAATGAAGAGTCAAGGGAAGACTTTAAGCTTAGACCAGAGAAAACCATCCAAAATAATGGGTAGCATCCAGAAAAAAGGATGTCCCTAAAACCCAATATTTTGTTTATTGACAATAAAATTCAGATTTGTTTAAGATTGTAGTTGTATATGATAGAAAATATACAATATAAAAGAAGGAGGTGAGATAGGGACGAAGGATTCAGCTCCTGATTTAGATTTTCTAACTAGAAAGTTTTTAAGGAGGTAAAAATGATCCGATTTAAAAGATTGATAGGGTTAATGCTTTTAATATCCATTCAAACGATTCTATTGGCTCAAGGTACGAGTAAAGATACAGGAAATATTCGAGGTTTTATTAAAGACAGCGAAGGCAATCCCCTTCCTGGGGTGACTGTTACTGTTTCTGGTCCAGCAATAATGGGAACTCGCAGCACTGTAACCAATGAAGAAGGAGCCTTTCGGGTTCCTTTGTTGCCTGTTGGTGTTTATACTATCACCGCTGAGCTTCCAGGGTTCCAAAAGGTGAAAAGAGAAAATGTGGAAGTTACCTTAGGTGGAACAGTGACGGTGACTATAGAGATGATGCCAGCTAAAGTAGAGGAAGAGATTACGGTGACGGCGGCTTCACCAGTTGTTGATGTCAAAACTTCAGCTATTGCCAATGTCTACAAATCTGAATTGTTGCTTAATCTACCTATAGGCAGAGCTCTAGGCAATGTTGTTACTTTAGCGCCAGGTGTAGTTAGCTCGGCTCAGGTTAGAGGGGGGACAGCAGCCAATACTATCTATCAAGTTGACGGGCTCTATGCTAATGACCCTGACAACGCCCAGCTTGGCGTTAATGTTGATTTTAACATTATGGAAGAAGTTAATGTTATGACTGGGGGCATGCCGGCTGAAGTGGGGATTAGCTCTGGTGCTTTTGTCAATGTGGTGACTAAATCCGGGGGGAATAATTTTTCTGGATTAATTGATTTTAGATATACCGATGACAGCATGTCGAAGCCAGTTATTCCTGAAGATCATCTTCGAGCTCTTGGTCTAGGTCGACCAACGGTAGATTTATACAGTTACTCGACGTCATTAAGCCTCGGTGGCCCAATAATTAGAGATAAACTCTGGTTCTTTGCTAATGGTCGATATGGTCGAAGTGAAACCCCTAGTGGTTTTGTTAAATGGACAGCGCCAACAGGAGTTACTTATGATGAGTTCAATCGAAAGAGCTGGAATTGGGGGAGTTTTCTTAAGTTAACTTTCCAGCCCCGACAAAATCTGCGCTTGGTTTTGAATGGCAACGCTCGTGAATCTTATATCAACACTCGAGCTAGTGGCCTTTTTATGCCCTTTGATTGTCATTATCATGATGATCCTTGGGGCAATTACAATGGTTTTGGGGCTTTAACCTGGATTGTTGATCCCAACACTTATTTAGAGGTTCGCGGTGGTTATCTGACG
>JAOAFQ010000057.1 GCA_026416195.1 Candidatus Aminicenantota bacterium
GATGTGTATAAGAGACAGGTAGGAGATACTCATACTGATGTTAAAGTAAGAAGATTGGCCATCTTCTTTCAGGATAATCTAAGCCTTTTTAAAAGGCTGACTTTAAATCTCGGTTTGCGCTATGACCGGCCCATTATGAGTGCCTTCCGGTTTGTTGGTGACTATCCCAATCTGGATAGCTTGTCTCCTCGCCTTGGTTTTGCCTTTGATCTTTTTGGAGATTATAAGACAATAGTTAGAGCTTCTTATGGGGTATATCACAACAAAGTATTAACCCAGAGTTTCACCTACGGATTACCTGGAAAAGAAAATGAATACAATTATCGAAAAACTCTACCCGGGTTCGTTTTTACCGGGTCTGATGAGGACATTCTTTATATCTATAGGCAGGTTGTGGCACCAGAAAATTTATATTCGGTGATAAAATATGCAGATCCAATCCCGATGGATCCTAACCTTGAGCTTCCTTCGACTCGAGCTTATAGTGCTGGATTCTCTCAACAGCTCTTTGGAGTGATTACCATCGATTTGGATTATATTTACAAACGAGATTATAATCTGGCGACAATTAACGACCTGACTCCACATACCTATGTTCCAGTCCAATGGACAGACCCTTACTTGAACAAAACCGTAACTCTCTATCAAAAGACTGATAATAATCCGCCCAATTATATTTATGCCAATGCTAAGAATGCCTACAGAAGGCATCATTTTGTAATCGTGAGCTTGAGAAAAAGAATGGAGAAACGCTGGTCGGCTATGGCTTCAATAACTTATCAGGATAGCCGAGGTAATGTGGATAACGATGTTTCCGATCTTTGGGGTTATCCGCCGTATAGTTATGACATCGACCCCTATTATTCTGATCCATTCAGATATGGTAAACTTGGTTTAAATAGACACTGGCAGATAAAAATCCTTGGAACATATTTGCTTCCCTTCAATTTTTCAGTCACCGCGACATTTAAGTGGATGTCTGGATTGACCTGGGCACCCTATCTTCCTGGTTATGCGGCTCCGCTGTATACGCTTCGTCCTTATGGTTATCTCGGAATTTATCTTGAACCAAGGGGAAGTCGCACCGGACCCTCAGGCTGGCTTTTGAACCTCAACGTGACGAAAACTTTTCGTCTGATTGGGGGTTCTCGTTTAGAACTGATCGGTGATTTATTTAATGCTTTCAATAATACTTATGGAACATCAATCTACACTGATCCAACAGGTGTTTATCCTGTTTCTAAAAAGAGCAATTTTGGCCAGCCCAGCGGATTGGTTGAGCCGATAAAACTCCGCCTTGGAGCCAGATTAACTTTCTAAATTATTAGCCTCTGTTTGGAGTTGCTGGGGACTAAAAAAGTTCCCAGCAACTCCTATTTTCTTTAAAACTAAAGTCCGTTTCTTTAAGATTTTTTTCTCCAAGGGAAAAATTTACGATGATTCTTTTATCTAGATGAATTGGAAAACAATTTCATCCGCCAGCCCTGCTTTCTGCTGAACATACGAAGAAAATAAGATTTTAAATTTTAAGGCGGAGAAGCTATTGCCTAGTTAGGGTTTCGAGCTGATGCCTAAAAAATTCTTTACAGTCTTCCCAGGAAAATTTGACCAGCATGACCGGATCAGGAACCTCTTCTGCGTCTCGGAAAAACACCAAGCTTTTCTGGATATGAATGATATTGAATTGCTCCGGGCGATATTTTTTTCAAATAATTGAAAGAGTTTTTCTAAGTCAAGACTCAAAGTGTTCATAATAAAATAAAGGTCAATAAAATCTCTTTTCTTGCCTCGAGAGGAAATAGCCTCAAGCTTGCTCCAAGCAATATCTTCAAGGGATGCTACCTTAAGGCCATGGTAGATTTGGGTTGATTTGAGTAATTTGTAAGGATAATGAAAAAAGCCGACCTTAGTGTCATTAAGCCGCCCCACAAGAGTTCCTCTAGACGGCGTCTTGGTCTCCCAGCTCCAGAATGCGTTCAATAATATAGGTTTTATGCTTTTGAGAATCGAGGTTAGTAATATCTGTATCCTAGAAGAGCGATTTCAGTTTTTTAATTTCAATCATTTATTTTTTTATAACAAAGCTAAATTTGTTCTTTAAAATTTCTTTTAAAAAAAGGCCATTTTTATGAAGGGTCAAATTGACCCAATCTTATAGCTTTAATTTAAAATTAATTTTATCTAAATTGAAAGAAATCCGGGTTAAATATGAAACAGATTGATTTTAAAATCAAACGCACACTTGCCTTGGCTATGCGACCTCAACTTCACTCTCTAACT
>JAOAFQ010000059.1 GCA_026416195.1 Candidatus Aminicenantota bacterium
GTTATCATTAGGCTCCGGGAAATGAATGGTCAGTTAGCAATTGAGATTGAAGATACTGGCATTGGCATTCCTTCTGAACATCTGCCCTACATTTTTGATCAATTCTATCGAGTTCCTCAAACTGGCCGAGGCCTGACCAAAGGCACAGGCCTCGGGCTCTCCATTGCTAAAAAAATTGTCGAAGCTCATGATGGCCGGATTGAGGTTAAAAGTATTCCGGGTGAGGGTAGTACTTTTACAGTCATCTTGCCTTTAGCCCAAAACCCATGCGCACTCTAGTACTTGGACTGGGCAATGAACTTTATGGAGATGACGGAGTCGGAATCTATATTATTGAAGATTTAAAAAATGAATTAATAGGAGAAGAGAAATATTCAGCTGTCTATCCCGGCCCAGATGGTCCAATTGAATTCATTGCCTCCAACTCCACTGGATTAGCCCTTCTTGATCTCATTCTTGGCTATGATCGTCTTATAATTATCGATACGATCAAAGTAGACCACCCTCAAACTGGTCGGGTCAGCATTCTCAAAGAGGAAGATTTGAGGGCCATTCCTGGCCCTTCACCTCATTATTTATCCTTTCCTCAAATTTTACAAATAGGCCGGGCTGCCGGATTACCTGTCCCCCGAGAATTGACCATTGTGGCCATAGAGTCGAAAAACATTGCCTGCCTTGGAGAAAAGCTCTCGGCTGAAATGAAAGCAAGTTTTCCAAAGATTCTTAATTTAATCAAATCTCTTTTAGGGCTACGAGAGACCGCCGATGAGTCGAAAAGAAATAACTATTCTTGAAGACCTTCTTAGTTCGAATAAAAAAATTGCTCAAGATATTCGCCTTTATCTAAAAGCCAAGAACATCTTTTCTATCAACTTGATGAGCTCTCCTGGGTCAGGAAAGACCAGTTTAATTGAAAAGCTAATTGAAGAACTGTTTCCTAAACACCCTATAGCTGTAATTGAAGGCGATATTGAAACTGATCTTGATGCGGCCAGAATCAAGGCGAAAGGGGTGCCGGCTTGGTCAATTACCACAGGTGGGGCTTGCCATTTAGAAGCTCGGATGATCGCTCAGGTTCTAAAAGAAATTTCTGAACCAACTGAATTCCTTTTTATTGAAAATGTAGGTAATCTTGTCTGTCCGGCTTCTTATGATCTCGGTGAAAACCTTCGTTTTGTGCTACTCTCCATTCCAGAAGGCGAAGATAAACCTTTGAAATATCCTAAAGCCTTCTTAACCGCACACTGTCTGGTGATTACCAAAATTGATTTAATCGGTCTTCTTTCCTTTGATCTTGAAAAAGTCAAGGAAGAGGCAAGAAAAATCAATCCCCATCTGGCAATTTTTGCCACTTCAGCTCGTACTGGGCAAGGGGTGAAAGAATTGGCCACCTATCTTCTTTATCAAAGAAAGCAATGGCTTGAAACCAATGCATGAACTTTCTTTAATTGCCAGCCTTTTTGAAATTCTTGAGACTCAAAAAGAAAAGGAGGGCTTCAAGAAAATCATTGCAGTTCAACTTCGCTGTGGCCTCCTTTCAGGAGTGGTTCCAGAATGTCTCCAAACGGCCTTCGAAATTTATAAAAAAGATACCCTAGCCTCCGAGGCCAGACTAATTCTGGAAGTTGTCCCAGTGAAGTTCAAATGCCGATTCTGCGGCCAAATAGAAACTGCCCAGGATTTTCCCTTGATCTGTTCTCAATGCCAACGAAGTGAGGTCGAAATTCTTGAAGGGACCGAGTTAACTCTCATCAGCCTTGAAGTTGAAGGGTAAAAAAATAATCGGGTTATGCCAAAATGAAGCTTGCCTTTGTTCTGACCTTCATTTAAATAAATTCGGCTTAAGCTTTTCTTAACGTTAATCATAATAATTCTAATCCTAGCCTGAATATTTCATTGATAATTTTCATTTCAAAAAAAATAGTGTAGAATTAACCTTTCTAGGAGGAAAAAATGAAATCACTTAAAGAGATTGCCAGTCATTCAATTTTAACGGAAGAGCAATTGGCCAAGCTGGAGAAATTAATTCTCGCTAAAGGTGAATATTCCCCAGAAACGGTAAGAGAAGAATTAGATTGGTTCTGCACGAAACTTGGCATGAATGACTATTATTTTCGAACTACCCCTCTGGAAACTATGGCCGATCATATTCAAGCTATTAAAGCGGCTGAAATAATTGCCACGATTGGCGAAAAGAAATCTATTACGATTGATCTGAGTACGGAGCAAGAAACAAGGGCAGTTTATTTGGTTGACGATGTTCACCAGAGAGCTTTGGAGATTGAAAAAAGGATAGAAAAAAAATATCCCCATTGTCGCCTTCAATGCTACCGGACCCAACGAAAAGCCCCTGGTCTGGGTTATTTACGCATGTATGTCGCTTGTTTGCCCAAATTTAAAAGGAACAATGTCTCCCCCTTTGAAACAAACATTGAATTGATTGCTGATGAAACTTTTTTGGCCACTTCTCCCCCTGAAACGATCAGTCGATATGCACGTCTTCTTCGCCAGACTAAAGGCTGGGAAAGTCCTTACATAGAAGTTACTCCTCTTGAAAAGACCAAGGAAACCAGAATTGTTGTGGTTACAAAGAAAGATGACAGTCGTTCTTTCTTTTCAAATGTTTCTGATGTTTTCAACTCCCGGGGTTTAGTCTCCACTCGCAAATATATTGAGCAGTTCGCCAATGGCCGGACTGTCTTTTCCTTTTATCTCCCCCTTATCGAGGATAAAACTCTCCTGGATAACATCATCCAAGACATAACCCTTCTTTATGTTATTCCTGATTCTCCACTGAGTCTCCTCTTCCGTGAAGGCAAATTAACGGCTCAGGAAACCGTCTTTGGAGTGGCCGCGTGGAGTTTCGCCCATCAATTCCTAACGGGTTTTAATGAAGAATATGAGCGTTTGGCTGAAGCTCTAAAAGATTCGCCTGAGCTTCAAGGTTTACTCCGCAATCTCCGAACCAAGCTGGTGAAAGACACTTATCACGAACAACGCGTTTGGGATGCCTATTTTGACTATTATCCTTTTTTGAGAAAGCTCTTTGCTCTCTTTGACCGCAAATTCAATCCCCAATCAAAGGATCGGAATATTCAGGATGATCTGGAGCAACTCAAGCAGGAAATTAATCAAGGAATACCGGTTGAAATTGATCGCCAAATTGTTCTTGCTGCCACCCAGTTTATTAAGTCCATTCTCAAAACTAATTTTTATTTAAAGGAAAAAACTTCTTTAGCCTTTCTCTATGATCCAAATTTCTTAAATCCCATCGACTATCCTGAAAAACCTTATTCGATTATTCATGTAATTTCGGCTGAAATGAGAGGGTTCCATGTTCGCTTTCGGGATATTGCTCGAGGCGGCATTAGAATAGTTCGGTCCACTAACCTCCAAAATTATCTCCATAATTCAGATTTTATTTTTGATGAAAATTATAATTTGGCTTGGACCCAACTAAGAAAAAATAAAGATATTCCTGAAGGAGGTTCCAAGGGCACCATTCTGTTAAATTGGGGATATCAAGAAAGTAGCGAAGTGGCTTTTAAGAAATACATCGATGGTCTTCTTGATCTGATGCTACCTAATAAAGATATTGTCGATTATTATGGGGCACCTATTATTCTCTTTATTGGTCCTGATGAAGGGACGGCTGAATTAATGGCTTGGGCCGCTGAACGAGCCAAGGTTAGGGGATATCGCTATTGGCGATCTTTTTCCACAGGAAAGCCCGTTTCTATGGGAGGAATTCCTCATGATTTGTATGGGATGACCACTAATTCTATTCATGAATATGTCTTGGCCTCTCTTAATCAGCTTGGCTTGAAAGAAGAAGAAATAACCAAAGTGATGACGGGCGGACCTGATGGTGATTTAGGAAGCAACGAAATTCTCATTTCTAAAGATAAAATTTTGGCCATAATTGATGGCTCAGGTGTTCTATATGATCCAAAAGGAATAAACCGTAAAGAATTGGTTCGACTCGCCCGCTTAAGGAAACCAGTTGAATTTTTCCGACGAGAGCTCCTTTCACCGGAGGGATTTTTAGTCACCATCAAAGATAAAAATGTTCTTTTGCCCGATGGAGAAAAAGTTCCCAATGGCCTAGATTTTCGCAATTCTTTTCATTTACACCCAAAATTTAAGGCTGATCTCTTTGTTCCCTGCGGTGGTCGACCATCTTCAATTAACATTAATAATTGGCATCAGCTGATTGATGACAAAGGTCAACCCCGGTTTCGGTTGATTGTTGAGGGAGCAAATCTTTTCTTAACGCAACCAGCTAGACTTCGCTTAGAGGAAAAAGGAGTCATCATTTATAAAGATGCCTCAGCTAATAAAGGAGGGGTTACTTCCTCTTCCCTTGAAGTTTTAGCTAGCTTAGCCTTAACCGATAAAGAATATGAAGAGCTAATGTGCGTTCATAATGGTCGAATTTCTGAATTCAGAAAGGCTTATATCAAGGAAATATTGGCGATCATCCGTGAAAATGCTCGGTTAGAATGGGCCATTATCTGGAAAGAACATGAAAAGAGAGGACTACCCCGCTCTGTTCTCTCTGACTTAATCAGTGAAAAAATTGTCCAAATAAAAGATGCTGTTTACGCTTCAGACCTTTACAAAAACAAAGCTCTTTTCCGTCGGGTAATTTCTTGCTGTTTGCCGTCGGTTTTGCTTAAAAAGGTGGGTTTCGCCCGTCTCCTTCAACGTCTGCCCGAAAATTATAAACGAGCTCTTTTTGCCTCCTATCTAGCTAGCCGTTATGTTTATAAATACGGTCTCGAAGCAAATGAAGTTAATTTCACAGCATTTCTAAATGAATTGCAGAGGCCAAAAAAATCTTAAAGCATCAACCAAGGAGTTTGCTTTAACTTATCTCTCCCGAAAGGTAAGCTTTGGTTCTGGGGTCAAGGGGATTATTTAAAACTTGTTCGGCTGGCCCATGTTCAACGATTTCGCCTAAATAAAGAAAGACAATATAATCAGCAATTCTTCTAGCCTGTCGAAGAATATGGGTGACTAACAGAACTGTATATTGAGATTTAAGGGAAACAAGACACCTCTCCACATTCTGACTTGATTGAGGATCAAGAGCCGAAGTTGGCTCATCGCCTAAAATAATTTCCGGCTCAACAGCCAATCCCCGAGCCAAGCACAACCGCTGTTGTTGACCTAAGGAAAGTCGTCCGGCTGGTTCTCGTAACCTATCTTTGACTTCATCCCACAAACCGGCAATTCTTAAATATCGTTCGACTAATTCATCCAGTTTTTTCTTATCCTTTAAACCATGAATTCTTGGCCCGTAAGCTACATTATCATAAATAGACATAGGTAGAACCTGTGGTCGCTGAGAAAGAAGACCCATTTTCTTGCGAATCCGCGTGACTTCAATTCCCGGAGCATATATATCTTCACCGTCAACTAAAACTTGCCCTTCGATCCTCACTCCTTCAACAAAATCAAGCAAGCGATTAAGAGTTTTAAGCAGGGTAGTCTTGCCACAGCCTGAAGGACCGAGAATAACCGTTATTTGACGGTCAGGGATATCCAGGGTAATATCTTTTAAAACCCTAAGGTTTCCATAGTAAACATTTAAATTTTTTAAACTAATATGAGGTCGAAACCTGGCTAAGTTCATTTTTCCTCACAAAACTAGATGCCGTGAATAATGTCGAGCAATTCGTCGAGAAACAAAACTCACGGCCAAAATAATTAAAGTTAGAATTATCGCCGCGGCATAAGCTCTTTGCTGGACTTCAGGATAGGGAGTACCAAGTTGAAAGAAGATGGCTAAAGGCAAGGAGGCGACCGGTTGAAAAAGAGAGGTCGTCAGATTGTCGGTATAACCAGCAGTCAACAAGACAGAAGCAGCATCTCCAATTGCTCGGCCAAAGGCAATAAGGATAGCCGTGACTATTCCAGGCAAAGTTTGGCGCAGAACAACCTTCCAAGCGGTCTCCCATCTAGTGGCGCCGAGAGAAAAAGAGGCATCTAAAAGATCCCGGGGAACAAGCTTAAAAACTTCATCCATGGCCCGGCCCATAATCGGAATCTCAAGGAAAGCTAAAGTAATAATTCCAAGCAGAAGCGACGCCTTTAAATCAAGCCAAGTCATTAAGAGGAAACCGAAGGCACCATAAACTATCGAGGGCACGCCCCATAAAACATCAAGAGAAAAACGAGTGATGATTGGCCATAGAGAGCGGGGGCGAGTAAAGTAATTTAAATAAAAAACAATGGGTAAGCTTATAGTCAAGGCCAATAAGGTCGCTCCACCGGCTAATTGCAAAGAACCAACGATTGCGTTTAGAATCCCGCCTTCCCGACCAAGATAGTAACCTCCCTTTGGAAGCCGAAAGAGCATCTCAAGGCTTAAAGCTTTGGCTCCTTTAAATAAAATAGTCCCCAAAATAATCAAAAGAACTAGAGCCGCTAATAAAGTAGCCGCAATCATTAAACCTTGAAAGACCTTTTCTTCTAAATAACGCCATTTCATGTCCTGCGCCTTTCTATCCGCCATAAAACTAAGCGGGCCAGAAAATTAAAAATAATAACTAATATAAAAAGAATTGCGGCCGCCAGCATTAAGGCCGAATCATAAAGAGGTACAGACATCATTTCTCCATAGTTATTAGCAATAAGGGCAGGTAAAGGATAACCACCATCAAAGAAAGAACGAGGCACTCGGACGACATTGCCCACGACCATAAGAACGGCCATTGTTTCTCCTAGGGCCCGGGAAACTCCAAGAACAAAGGCGGCCAAAATTCCAGGGGCGCCCTCTCGCAGAACGACCAATTTGACAGTTTCCCATCTAGTGGCTCCTAAGGAAAGCGAAGCTTCTCTTACTGCTTGTGGAATAACCCGAAAAACCTCGAGAATAACATGAGTAATCGTTGGCAGAATCATGACGGCCAGAACAAGACCTCCAGCAAGCACGCTATAACCACTCGAAGAAACGCCGCAAAGATGGGCTAAAAAACGGCCCACCAAGGGGACAATGATCAAAATTCCCCAGACCCCATATATAACGGAAGGCAGACCGGCCAAAAGATCAATCATTGGTCGAGCCATCTCTCTTATTTTGGGCTTGGCATATTCTGAAAGGAAAATAGCTACTAGAAGTGAAAGGGGAGCAGCCACAACTAAAGCAATCATCGTTACCCAAATTGTGCCCATAATAAAAGGCCAAAAACCAAATTCACCTTTGAAAGGAGACCATTGACTTGAAAAAAGGAGGTGACCTAGAGATTGCGAAAGCAGCAAAGGCCTAGCTTTAAGCAATAACCCAAAAAACATAATTACAATCAGCCAAGCGGGAAGAGTTGAAGCGAGACTAACCAACTTATGAGCTAGTAATTCCTTTTTAATTCGCCAAGAGGACGCCATTACTCGTCTTTTAGGGCCAGCAAAAAATATAATTAGATTTTGAATTCTTCATTTTCGACCTTGTTCTTAGGCTAGTCTTCATCGGACTTTAATCTTTCCAAGCAAGTCTTTTGATTCTTGGAGAGCTTGAATGGAAACTTCAACGTAACCGGCTTCAGGAATTATTTTTTGTCCATCTCCTAAAACATAAGCCAGAAAAGATAAAACAAAAACTGGCTGGGGTTCATTCCGAAGAACAAGATAAAGATCTCGTGAGGGTGGGGAAGGATATCTGCCTTCTTGAATAGCTATGATTAAACTTTGCCGGTTAGCAGTAAAGCTTTCTTCTGAATCCACTTGATTATTATTGTTAAGATCAAGGGGCAAAACTATAAGGCCCTTAACCGGAAGACCCGTCGTCGGATCAAAGGCAAAGTTAAGATTATTATAACCCAGCCCGAAAGGATCTCTTTTGACGGCTTCCGCTACGCCTGGATCGCCATAGACCCCAGTTCCTCTTAAATCCTCCTGCTTAGCCCCAAGAAAAGCAGCCCAAGTTTCGCCTGCTCCACAGGCATCAGAACGCGTGTATAAATTTATAGGCTCCTTCCCTGGTTTTTGGAATAAGTCACCCCAAAATTTTATCTTTCCAGAAATCCAAATCTCAATCAATTCTTCTCGGGTAATACCCCTGATTAATAAAGCTTTGAGATAAGGATTTTTTTCTGAGATCGTCAAGACCACAGCATCTTTAGCCACAGCCAAGGCAATAGCTCCTCGCCTTTTCTCTTCAGGATGAAGATCCCGAGAAACCATGGCTATATGAGCTGCTCCAGAAAGAACATCCGTCACTCCTTTGCCAGCTCCTCCAGCCTGGACATCAATTCTTACGCCAGGTTGCTTTTTTCGGAATTCTTCAGCCCAACGAACAACAAGAGGATAAAGAGCCCAGGCCCCAGAGATGGATAAGCTACCTTTGAGCTTTTCCTGATTAGAGAAAGAAACTTTGGATTCAGCAAATGATAAACAAGGATAAGCAAACAAGGCGGCCGGCGTGGTCATCCATGAAGGGGAAAAAAAGGTGATAAATAATGAACTGAAAAGGGAAATGGGGTAATTTCCTTGGATCGAGGAAAAGGGAAAAAGGAAATGGGGAAAGGAAATAATTAAAAGCCAAACCAAAAGAATTGAGGCAGATTTTAACTTGAATTTTGATTGGTTGGGGCGCAACATTAAAAATTTCTCCTTTCTTTAAAAACCTATTTGAAATTGAATAAGAAAAATGTTTCGTTTCTTATCAGTCTTTGGCCGATGAAGCTCCTGGTTTATTTGAAATTTGGTTCGAGGCGCTAGATGCCAATTTAGGCCATAAGTTATGATTTTTTCATCGTCGTTGCCCAAAGTAACATCTCGATCCAACGATTCATAGCGAAAAATAGGTTGAATTCTTCCTTGACTCAGAAATAAACTAGCTAAGACCACCCATCCTTTGGCTTCATGGTCGTAATCAAAAGATTTAATTAATTCTGCAGTCAATAACAGATTGCGTGATTGCCATTGAGCTTCTAGACCTTGTCTTCGTCGCAGATGGGAGGAATTAATTGGCTGAGGCCATCGACCATCATACCAAGAAGCGCCGACTCTCAGAC
>JAOAFQ010000079.1 GCA_026416195.1 Candidatus Aminicenantota bacterium
TTCTCCTGAACAGGTCATTGAGACCATTAAAAAATCAGGCTTGAGAGGAAGAGGCGGGGCCGGCTTTCCTACTGGTAAAAAATGGGAATTTGCCCGAACCCAGAAAAGCAACCTAAAATTTATCATCTGTAATGCCGATGAAGGTGACCCAGGGGCTTATATGGACCGCAGTCTCCTTGAGGGCAATCCCCACCGAGTCCTTGAAGGCATGCTTATTGGCGCCTATGCTATTGGCGCCCGAGAAGGATATGTTTATGTTCGGGATGAATACCCTTTGGCGGTGACTCATGTTTCGGTAGCGATTGATCAGGCTAAACGGCTTGGCTTACTTGGGGAAAATATCCTTGGAACAGGATTTAGTTTCGACCTTCATATTGCCAAAGGAGCCGGGGCTTTTGTTTGCGGCGAAGAAACAGCTTTAATCGCTTCGATTGAAGGCCGAGTGGGTGAACCAAGACAACGGCCTCCATATCCCGCTGTTAAAGGTCTTTGGGGTAAGCCAACGGTCATTAATAATGTTGAAACCTGGGGTAATGTTCCCATCATTATTGATCAAGGAGCTGACTGGTTTGCCTCGATTGGAACTGATGGAAGCAAAGGCACTAAAATTTTTAGCTTAGTTGGCAAAATAAATAACACTGGCTTAGTCGAAGTGCCTATGGGTCTTACCCTCAGAGAAATCATTTTCGACATTGGGGGAGGAGTCCCTGGTGGCCGAAAGTTTAAAGCCGTGCAAACAGGCGGACCTTCGGGTGGTTGCCTTCCCGAAAACTTAATCAATCTTCCCATAGATTATGAAAGTTTGACCCAAGCTGGTTCGATTATGGGGTCAGGCGGCATGATTGTGATGGATGATCGGACTTGCATGGTTGATGTAGCTCGCTATTTCCTCAATTTCCTTCGCGATGAATCATGTGGTAAATGTCTCTCCTGCCGCGAAGGAACGCAGCGTCTCTGGGAAATTGTTTCCGATATTACTGAGGGGAAAGGAACGATAAAGCACATTGAGTTGTTAGAGGAACTGGCAATAGCGGTTAAAGAGGCATCTCTTTGTGGCTTAGGTCAAACTGCCCCCAACCCAGTTCTTTCAACTTTAAGATATTTCAAAGATGAATACGAAGCTCACATTAAATATAAAAAATGCCCAGCTCTGGTTTGTAAAGAAATTGTCTCCTCCCCCTGCCATTACATTTGTCCAATAGATCAAGAAGCCTCTACTTATATTGCTCTTATAGCTCAAGGCCGGTTCGAAGAGGCCTATAAAATCATAATTAAAGATAACCCCCTGCCCTCAGTTTGTAGCCGGGTTTGCCACCATCCCTGTGAATCAGTTTGCCGAGCTGGGGAAGCTGGCGAACCGATTGCTATCAGGTCTTTAAAGAGATTTATCCTTGATTGGGCTTTAGCTAATAACCTTAAACCAAAAATTGTTCGCCCAGAGCAAACTCGAGAAAAAATTGCCATTATCGGGGCTGGTCCAGCTGGTTTGACTGCTGGCTATTATTTAAGTTTAAAAGGCTTCCAGGTGACTATCTTTGATTCTTTGCCCCTCCCTGGAGGTTGGCTCATCAAGGGAATTCCTCATCATCGTCTGCCTAAAGAAATTCTTCAAAGAGATATGGAAAATATAATTGCCTCAGGGGTGGAGATTAGGACAAAGATGACTCTTGGCCGTGATTTTAGCCTTGAGGAACTTTTGGCTCAGGGTTATAAGGCTGTGTTCCTGGCCACAGGAGCCCATAAATCAATCAAATTAGGCCTTCCCGGCGAAGAGGCGGAAGGAGTAATTCAAGCTACAGAACTCCTCAAAAAAATAAATCTTGGTGAAGAAATTAAAATAAAGGGTAAAGTGGCCATCATTGGCGGCGGCAACGCTGCGATTGATGCGGCCCGGGTGGCTATCCGAAGCAAAGAATGTCAAGAAGTAATCATTTTCTATCGACGAACCATCAACGAAATGCCAGCTTTTTCTGAGGAAATTGAAGCTGCCCTGGAAGAAGGCATTCAAATTCAGTTCCTAACTGCTCCTAAAAGAATTATCGTCGAGAATGGGAAGGTTAAAGCAATGGAGCTTATTCGGATGAAACTCGGTGATCTTGATGCAAGTGGCCGAAGACGACCTATCCCAATCGAAGGTTCTGAATTTATGGTTGAAGTTGATATGGTGATACCTGCTATCGGCGAACGGCCTGATCTCTCTTACCTTCAGAATTATGGGGCCATCGAAATTGACAAAGGTGAAACTATCCTCGTCGATCGGGAGACTTTAATGACCAGCAAACCTGGAGTTTTTGCTGGCGGCGATGTCGTTACAGGACCAGCTACCGTAGTTGAAGCTATGGCCGCGGGGAAAAAAGCAGCCCAATCAATTGAAAGATATCTCGAATCGACTTTAAATGAACCCATTGAATACCAGCTTAAAAGACCATCAATTTGGGTACCACCAGCTAAATTATTAGAAGAAGAACTGGAAAAGGCCCATCGTGCCAGAATGCCTAAATTATCTCTAAAAATGAGAAAGACAAGTTTCAAAGAAGTCGAACTTGGTTTTTCTGAAAAACAAGCCATCTTGGAAGCCAAGAGATGCCTCCGCTGCGATTTAGAGACGTCTGAGGCTAAAGAAGCTTTAAGCCAACTTAAAGGAGATTAAAAATGATTCGTTTAGTGATGAATGGCCTAGAGGTTCAAGCTGAGGAGGGCTGGACCCTCCTCGAGACCGCCCGCTTTTATGGATTAGAAATACCCACTCTTTGTTATCATGATGGCTTGAGTGTTTTTGGGGGCTGTCGCCTTTGTCTGGTTGAAATTGGTCAAGGACAAGGGACCAAATTGGTGACTTCTTGCACTTATCCAGCTGAAGAAGGTTTAATCGTCCATACCGATACAAAAAGGGTAATTGCGGCTCGGCGAATGATGATTGAACTGATGCTTTCAGTGGCTCCTTATTCCAAGATAATTCAAGATTTAGCCTCTAAATTTGGCGTGACTCAAGTTCGTTTTAAAGTAAGAAATGAGGAATGTATCCTCTGCGGACTTTGTGTCCGCATGTGTTCAGAGCAAATGGATGGGCGGGCTATTGGTTTTCAAAATCGAGGTTACCGCAAAAAAATTTCCACTCCCTTTGATCTTAAATCTGAAGAATGCCGCCTTTGCGGTGGCTGTATATATATTTGCCCAGCTTGTCAATTACGTTGCCAAGGACCAGAGGCTGAAACCGCTATTTGTAATGCTTGTCTCGTCCTTGAGCCTACCTGTTTAGATTTTTATGGCGAATTGCAGTGCTGGATGTATGATGCCGGTCGCTGTGGCACTTGTGTTCGAGAGACCCCCCAAAAGAAAAATTTTGAGGGCCGGATTAAGCCATGAGCTTAAATTATAAAAATCGAAAATGATAAGGAGGTCATAATTATGTCTTACACTAAACTTAATCGAAGTGCGGCGACATTGACCAAAAATCGAACCGAAGGCTCTATTTCGCCTTTTAGCGGCATGTGTGTAACCTGTGTTGATGGTTGCATAGGCATGTGT
>JAOAFQ010000092.1 GCA_026416195.1 Candidatus Aminicenantota bacterium
GTGCTGGCAAAAGATTGTGTGGCCAAGCTTATGGAGAAGCACTTTAAAGAAAGCGATTCTCCGGTTGGGGCGATTGTTCCTCTTCTGAAATTCTATGATTTAAAAGGTTTTATTAACGGCTTGGGCAATCATCTTCGTTCCTTTTCCTGGGGAAGCGATAATTTTATTGGCGCAGTTGACCTTGGCCAATTGGCCCAAATTAAGGCAGTTCCCTCAGCCTGTTTTGCGGCGGTTCTTATTTTTCGAGAAGCTTTGGAAAAGGTAGGACCACTTGATGATGCCTATAGCAGTTTTTATGAGGATATCGATTGGAGTTTTAGGTGCTGGCTTAATGGCTTTAAGATAGTACCTTGTTCCGAAGCGATAGTTTATCATCATTTCAGTTCAAGCTATGTTGGCGGCCAAAAACTTTTCTTTGTCTGCCGCAATCGATTGCGTCTTATCTTGAAATTATTTAGTCTAAAAAATCTTTTTCACTTTTTACAAAATTATCTTGCTGAAGATCTTAAAGCCCTTTTCTCTTTTCTTCGTCATCGCCATTGGGACAATTTTTTAATTTATCTTAAAGCTTATCTTAGTTTGATGGCTAGCCTTCCTGATATTTTAATAAAAAGATTAAAATTTATGAGAAGAAAAATTAAAGAAAAAAATGAAGCTCATGTTCTCGCTCTCAATCCAGAAAGCTGGTCCTTCCTGAATACTCAGAATGAACCTGTGATTAATTTCAATCTCGTATGTCATTATTATCTCAGGCATATCAATTGAATTAGCTAAATTAAAAAAGTCGAGAAGCAAGAAATTTGATGATTATAAAGAAATTTAAAGTAAAAAAGCCATTTAATAAAGAAGCAGAGCAAATCCGTTTAGGAATGTTAAGTCTTTGAGACTTGAGGAAGGTGTAATAAATATGGAATCTAAGTTTATTCAAAGCTAAAATCTTATGGAAAAAAAAGTTTTATTTATTAGCCATCTTTATTATCCTGCGGTGGGAGGAGCCGAACGAGCCTTTCGGCAGCTGGCCGAAGGTTTAGCCAGAAGAGGCTGGCAAGTTACGGTTTTAACCAGTGATGCCTTAAGCACCGAACATTTTTTTACCCATATTCAAACAAATTTGAAAAAAAATGAAGTTATCGAAAAGGTCGAGGTCATTCGAGAGTCAATTCACTCTATTGTATATAAATTTTTTAAGATTTTTGATCAGATGGCGTGTCGAGCTGGAAGAATTGGTGTTTTTTATCGGCCCTTAACTTTTGGCCCACATTTTTTTAATGAATTTAAAAAACTTCTAAAAAAACATTTTCCTTTGGTAATTAGTGGCCCGACTCCAACAAGTGCTCCTTTTTACGCTCTTCTCTATAAATTTTTTTGCCCTTCAACCAAAGTCTTAATTTTGCCTTGTCTGCATCTCAAGGATGCTTTACACAGAACTTGGCTCAATCTCTTGGCCCTTCGTTTGGCCGATTATGTTTTACCATTAACAGAAGCAGAAAGAAAATATCTTTTAGCTAGGGGGGTTCAAGAGAGAAAAGTTATTCGATTTTTTTTAGCTGTCGAGCCACATATAATGGCCGCTAAATTGCAGTCAGTCCAAGAAGGTAAATATGTGCTTTATCTTGGTCAAGAAGGTGAACACAAAAGAATTCCCCTTTTGCTTAGGGCAATGGGACAACTCTGGGATCAGGGGGAAGAAATAGATCTAGTTATTGTTGGGGCCAGAACAAAGTATTCTTGGACGATTGATCGTTTGATTCAAAATTTACCGGATCAATGGAAAAAACGCATTCAGCGGTTTAATGATGTTAACGAGGAAGAAAAAATTGATTTGATTGATAATTGTTATCTTATGGTTAATCCTTCCGGTTACGAATCATTTGGCATGGTCTTTCTTGAGGCTTGGGCCAGACGAAAACCTGTGATCGGGGCTAAAATACCGGCAATTAAAGAGATAATTAGAGATGGCGTTGACGGCCTTCTCTTTGAGGATGGCAGTGAAAAAGATCTGGCAAGGACAATAAGCTTTCTTTTAAAGGAGAAAGGACTGGCCAGGCAAATGGGGCTTAAAGGATATGAAAAAGTGAAAAATTATTTTACTCAGGAACGCCTTATGGACTGTCTTGAAGCCCATATAAATGAATTGATTCTTAAAGGAAGAAAATGGACCTGAGGCCTTTAAGTGGAGAGAAATTATGAAAATTCGCTCCTATTTCGACTAAATTTATAGAAAAAGGGTAAAAGTAAAAAAGATGATTTGGCAAAAATTGACATAGAGGGATGAAATTATAAAGAATATTAAAAATAATAATGGGCAACCTAGAAGGGGAGCTGAGCCATGGCTTTAAAAATTTACCTAAATGAAAACAAGCATTATAGAAACAAAATCAAGAAGGTAAAGGGAATAATTATATTCATTTTGCTTGCTTTGGCTTTTTCTGGATTGAGTCTCAAAGCTCAAGAGGAACTTCCTATTCCTAATTACCACAACGCTGTCATTGTCAGTATTGAGCATAGTCCCTTAGATTCGGCTGAGGTTGATTATATTAAGAATCGCTTCAATTTTGGTCTTTATGCTTGGCTTTCCTTTTCGATAACTGCTCTTCATCCCAATCTTCCTTGGCGCCATGACTGGAATGATGCCTCCAACGGACTGCAGGAATTTAAAAACCAGGTGGAGGCATTGATCGCCGCGGCCAAAGCCAAGAAGGTGCGTCTCCATCTTGTTTTCTGCTCAGGGATAGCTCGGGGACTATGGGTTTATCGGGAGGCTAAAATGGAAGATATCCGTAATTGCTCTTGGTACAATGATAATAAACTTTGTTCTGATGATCAGATTACCGATCCCAATTTTATGGATAAATATGTTTTTGGGACTTTATCTCGCTATGCCCGGAAAATGAGGGCCAATTTAGAGGCCAAAGCGAAGGCTATGGCTTCCTTTTTGAAACAAAAAATGGATGAAAATCCCGATATTTTGATTGCTTTAAGTGGGTGGGGCGAAGTTGAGATGAACTATCACCGAATTGTCCACACTAAGAATCTTCAAGATTATTTTTGCGATTATTCGCCTTTTGCTGTTCTTGAATTCCGCGATTGGATTTGCCACACAGGGATGTATGATAATGTTAATGGGAAATACAAAGGCCAAGGTTATCCTCAAGGCGGAGCTAAGTATCAGGGAGCTGAGGGTCTGGCTCGATTCAATGCGGATTTTGGAACGAATTTTACTACTTGGGATTTGAAGTATTTTAATTGGAGTTTGAGTGATGATTATGATAATGACCCGACAGATACTATAAATAATGATCCTCGAAGAATCCCATTATCTAATTATTCCCATGGGAACATGATGCCTTCGTCAGGGCCAAATTACATTCCTGGCGGTTTTGATCCGCCACGGTCGATGATGACGCCAAGCAAATTTCTTGATCTCTGGAATCTATTCAGGCAAACCATGGTTCATAATTTTGTTAAAGATTTAGCTCGTTGGATGAATGAAGCCGGAATTCCGGCAGAAAGATGGTACTCTCATCAGATTCCGGCTGATTATCTTTGGGGTTCTAATCCCGAAACTTGGCCTGAACTTTATAATCGATATTATACCTCGGCTTCGCCTTTATGGACGGCTGATATAAGGCCTTTGGGCAGAATTGGCGCCACTATTTATGATATCAAGTATCCGCCTGGGGTCTTTCCTGGAGATTTTGCCCGAACCACAAAGTATGCTGTTCCCAAGATAGCCAGCATGACCGATAATTGGGCCATCATGGAATATGATGCTGAGACCTACCCGCCAGGAATGAATGTTGCCCAGAGCGATCCAGATTTTATCGTTGACCAATTTTTAAATATTTATCGAAACCGAGTTCATTTGATCAATTTCTGGCGATGGTGGGATGATAATAAAGAACATCGGATTAAAGGGATGAATAAAGAAATCGCCCTGGCCAAATTTATTGACAAGATAAGGGACAAAGCAAGAAATCCTGATCTTTCCAAAGTTTTTAAACCACCCAAAGTAGTTGAAGTAAAGGGAAGCTATGAACCTGGCCCCCATAAAATTAATATTACCTTAAGTGGGAAAATCTGGAGTGGCCATCCTTGGATGTGGAAAGATTGGGGTGACTTTGCCCACTTTGAAATTTATCGGGCAGAAACGGCGAATTTTATCCCTAGTAGTCAAAATCTTTTGACCAAAACCGCCAATTATATTTTTGAAGATACCTCCATCGTCATGGGCAAAACTTATTATTACAAAATTAGGGCGGTCAATAAGATAAATGTGGCTGGCCCTTTTTCTGATGAAATCAGTGTTCCTGTTTATTATGCCGCAGCTCCTAAACTTGTTCTAAGTAAAAAGAAATTATATTTTGGAGCGGTCGTCGGCGGAAGTGCCACTTCCAAGGAGAGGGTTCTAGTTTATAATGGGGGACAGGGTTCTCTTAACTGGCAAGTCAGTGAGAATTTAGCTTGGCTTGAAGCCAGTCCGACTTCCTATTCTGGAAATGGAATTTTAGAGGTCTCGATTAAAAATAGCGGCTTAGCAGTTGGGGATTATCAAGGCACTATCGTCGTCTCTGATCCTCGGGCTTTTGATTCACCTCAGACGATTGAAGTTTACTTGAAGGTTTATGGAGCTGGTAGTGATTCACCTCCCTTTGGCTTTATTGATACGCCCTTGGCTGGTTCAACTGTATTTGGGAGTGTTCCTGTTACTGGTTGGGCTTTAGATGATGTTGAAGTTAAAAAAGTTGAGATTAAAAGAGCTCCCCATGCCCTTGATCCAGCCCAAGTCATTGGGTCCGATGGCTTAGTCTATATTGGCGATGCTGTTTTCGTTAAAGGGGCAAGACCCGATGTGGAATCTATTTATTCAAACTTTCCAAAAGCTGACCGGGCTGGCTGGGGTTACATGCTTTTGACCAATTTTTTGCCTCAACAAGGAAATGGTCCTTTTCGCCTTTATGCGATTGCTGAAGATTCATCAGGACGAAGGGTTCAGTTGGGCTATAAAGATATAATCGGTGATAACGCTTCAAGTATTTATCCTTTTGGAACAATTGATACGCCGCCCCAAGGAGGGATAGTTTCAGGCAATGCCTATGTCAATTTTGGTTGGGCTTTGACACCCCAGCCTAAAGAAATTCCCCGGGATGGTTCAACTATTCGGGTTTGGGTTGATGGCCAACCTTTAGGCCACCCGGTCTATAACCAGTATCGAGTGGATATCGCTACTCTTTTTCCTGGCTACAAAAATAGTAATGGCGCTGTTGGTTATTATTATTTGGATACAACAAAATTTGCCAATGGTGTTCATACCATAGCCTGGTCAGTGACTGATGACGCTGGCGTTACCAGCGGTATCGGTAGTCGTTACTTTGAAATCGAAAATTTAGGAGGAAGTTCATCTTTTGCGCTCGGTTGCCCTGAGTGGCTAGTTGAGGATTATACAGGGAAACTTAAGATAAAAATAAAAGATCACTGGAAAGATGAGATTGAATTAAAGGCCGAAGAAGTCAGCTTAATAAAGCTTCAGCTTGAAGGTGAAGGCAATGGAAAATTTATTGGCTGGGGGAAAGAGAGAAGTGAACCTTTGCCTATTGGCGCATCTTTAGATGAGAAAACAGGGCTTTTTAGCTGGTGGCCTGGGCCTGGCTTCCTTGGTCGCTATGAGCTTCATTTTGCTTTGACTGATGGCTTTTATATGAGCCGTCCGGTAAAAGCAATTATCACTATTTTGCCCCGCCGTTTTTCCTCAAACCTAAAAAACTATAAAATAAAATAATCTTATCTGTTTGATTTTTTCAATAATTCTACCTGCAAAAAAGTTTTGTCTAATTGGTGTGAGTTATCTAAAATACAATGGTATTTTGGTGATTGGTTTATGGAATACCTGGAAATTTCGAAAGAATGAACCTAAATAAATTGTTTAATCAAAAGAAATTAAAATATTCAGGTTATTTTTTTATTTTCTTTATTAGCCTGTCGTTCCTTTATTTTAAAGAGTTTAAAGGAATTCAAGGTGACGCTTATTATTATTATTCCTATGCTGTTTCGATTGTCTGGGATAAAGATCTCGATATGAAAAATCAATTTGATCATCCCTTGCCAAGCTCACCCACTCAGACAGTGACCAGCAGCAATTATTTTATTGACGCTAAGACGGGACGAGCGTTTTCGTTTTTTAATCTTGGAACGGGCCTATTAATGACCCCCTTGCTTTTTATTGGGAGAATAATCGACATAATAAAAGGAAACTTAAATGAGGACCCCTTTTCTTTTCATTATCAGAGAATAGCCTGTTATACTAATATTATTTTAACCAGCTTCGCCACTTTATTTCTTTTTAAATTGTTAAAAGAATTTTGTTCATTAGGAGTAGCTATCATTGGACCACCGATTTTTCTTTTCGGTACAAATTGGCTTTTTTATACTGTCTTTTTTTCCGGCTGGTCTCATGCTTACTCCTTAGCTCTATGTATTTTTGGTTTATGGTCTTTTCTAAAAATATATCAAAAACAAAATTGCCTATATGCTTCTCTTTTTGGTTTTGTTTTTGGTCTTCTTTTTTGTATTAGAAACTTTAATTTACTTCTTTTTGGCTTTCTTTTGATTATAAGTTTAGTTATAAATAAGCGAGAGGGTATAAACGAAGAAAATGCGGCTAAAAAGACCTATGAAGAAAGAAATACTTGGTGGACCCAAATTGTTCATTTATTTAAGGGTTCTCCATTCAATAAAAAGCAACTCAAATTTAGTCTGGTCGCTTTAATTTTCTTTCTGATGGGGGCCTTACCTCAATTTCTATATTATCACCTTACCCATGGGTCACCTTTTGTCTCAAGTTTTGAGGCCGCTGGCAAAGCCATTAAACCTTTTTTCGCTCCTGAGGCTGAGCATTTCAGGGTCATTTATTTAAAAAACTTTTTCATGCTTCCTTCCACCCTCTTTAATTCTGAGAATGGGCTTTTTTATTTTCATCCACTTTATTTATTTGGTTTGTTGGGCTTTGTTTTATTTAAATCAACTAATTTATGGCTCAAAATTACGAGCTGGGCTCTATTTTTTTCAGTTTATATTTATTGGTTTTTTGATGCTGCTTATTTTGATACCTGGTTCTGTCGAGCAGCTGGAGCCGGTTTTGGCCATCGCCGATTCTTGGACTTACTTCCTTTTTTTATCATTGGAGGAGCGTTATTTGTTGAAAGATTGAGGAAAAACATTTTCAGCCGGTTCCTCTCCTCAGGGCTAATTTCATTTTTATTAGTAGCTTCAATTTCATTCTTTCATCTCTTCCTTAACCATTTTCATGATTTCTATCGAGAAAAAGACAGTTTAATAAAATTTTATTTATTTCTTTTCAAAAATTGGACTTACAAGTTGCTTTTCTTGGTCGTCTGGATCGCTATTTATTTTTTATTAAGTCTAAACGGAAAACGAGAAAATAAAGAGGAAAATAAATATTTGATTAAATATCAACATCCAAGAGTTTTTACTTTAATTATTTGTCTATTGTTGATTCCACCTTTAATATTTAAAGGCGATCCAGAGTGGGATCGCCAGCGATTCAAAGAACGACAGGGATTTTTCCTTTTATATTCTCCCACCCCCTTAATTAAAATTTATGGCCAAGAATGGTTATTGCCTCAAGATCTGGGCCGACAATTAGTTAAAAAGAAGGCAAAAATAATTTTACCTTCACCAGTAAGGAAAGGTGATATCATTTTATTTAAAATAACAGGGTCCCAGAAATTAACCAACGAAGTAGCCATGATTGAATTATGGACAGATAATATTTTCCAAGGGAGTCAAAGAATTAATCCTGGTAAAGGCATTTATTTATTTCCCATAATAAAAGAGACTGAAGATTCTCGAAAGATAAGGATTAGAATTAATTATCAAGGTCAGTTATCTGATTTTGTTTTTCATGAAGGGAAGATAACTTTTCGTGAGCAATCTCGCCTGCCTATGGGGCAGGTCGATCTACCCAAAAAAGATAAAATCCTGACTTCCAATGAGGTTTGGATTGAGGGATGGGCTTTGGATGATTGGGGAATAGACAGAGTCGAGGTAAGAGGAAAAGGATTGCCAAAATATGAAGATAAGGTCAATTTGGACTTCCTTGAAACTAGCGGGGAAATTAATTTAGGTGAGGCAGAATTTTTGTGGAATAAAAGGCCTGATGTCGAAAAAGTTTATGTCCTTTATCCTGATATCTTAAGATGTGGATGGAAATTTAGGATAAGTCGGGCTCTCCTCCCTAAAGAGACCAGAAATATGCCTCTCCTAATAAGAGTTATTGCCTGGGATAAGGAAGGAAATTTTGCCGAACTTGGTCGCAAACTCTTTATCTGGCAGGATTAAGGCTAAAGTTGGAGCGGTCAAGCTAAAATGAGTTTTGTTGAGGCAATCGGCACCGGAATATTTTTGTTTATCTTTCCCGGTTTTTTGTTTTTATTATTTTGGTTGAAAAAAAGAGGCTCAGATTATTTAGAACTGTTAGGTCTTTCCCCTTCTTTTAGCCTCTCCTTTTATGCTCTTATTTTTATGTGGGGCTCCTTCGCCAAGTTAAAATCGATGATCCTTTATACTTTCTTACCTTTATTCGTCGTTGTGACTCTTTTCCTAGGTCACATAATCTTAAAAAAAAGTCAAAAAAAATCATTTGAGGTAAAAAACCCAGGACAGGGTAACTTTCCGCAGTTAAAAAGCTTGGCCAAAAAAAATGTGACGAAAAAAAAGATAGATATTTTATTTATTTTCTCCAGCCTAAGTTTGATCTTTTTGATATTTTTGACCCGCTGGCAAGCCATAAAAGATATGGTTGCTCCTGCATGGGGAGATTCTGTCCATCATACTTTAATCATCAAGTTAATTTTAAATAGTCAGGGACTATTTAAAAGTTGGCAACCTTATGCTCCTCTTGAATCTTTCTCTTATCACTTTGGTGTGCATGTTAATATAGCCTGTTGGGCCTGGCTTACAGGGTTGTCCGCCCATAAAGCTTTACTTTATGCTGGTCAATTCCTCAACGGGCTGGCGGTTATTGCTCTTTACCCATTGACTTTAAGGTTAACTCAAAGCCGTTGGGTTAGCCTTGGCGCTATGCTAGTTGCTGGTTTGATTTTTCCTTTCCCAGCTTATTTTGTTAATTGGGGTCGTTATACCCACCTTACTGCTATGATTATTTTGCCAAGCTTGATGTGGGTTGTGGATTCGTTAATAGACAAGTTAGATAAAGCCAAGAGAAACGAAATGACAAATGATCCAGGGAGAAAATCAGATCAATTTGATTCCCGATTTTCTGTATTGCTAATAATTTTAATTTCAGGACTAT
Organism: Candidatus Aminicenantota bacterium; assembly: GCA_026416195.1. Classification (GTDB taxonomy): domain Bacteria; phylum Acidobacteriota; class Aminicenantia; order Aminicenantales; family CALLJL01; genus CALLJL01. The sequence continues at coordinate 9,332 of JAOAFQ010000092.1, forward strand.
TTTTAACTCACTATTCAATTTTCATACTTGGAGTCTTTGCTGTTTTTTCCTTTTTAAGTTTTGCCTTGCTCAGAATAAGGTTTAAAATTAATTTAATAAGTCGGCCGCTGCGATGTCTAATTTTAGCTTTCCTTTTGGCTGGAATGATTATTTCTCCTTGGCTAGTGAACATTAAAGAAGGCAAATTAGCCAACATGTTCTTTCCTTCTTCTAAAGTAGAGAAATCTATTTGGCAGAAAGTGAGCAATGATTTTTGGGTTTGGAGCCATCTTGATAATTATTTCCCTAAGATCTTCTGGATTTTATCTCTGGTTGCTTTCATAATAGCGCTAATATTAAACACTAGAATAGGTTGGCTCTTTTTATTTTTTAGTCTATATTCAGTTATTGGGGCTAATTTACCTGCTTCTATGTTGCCTGGAAGAAGGCTGGTGCAGAATGCATTCCTTGTTTTTTCTCTATATCTTCCTATTTCTATATTACTTTCTTGGGGAGCAGAGGCATTATTTGATTTAAGCCAGAAGCTAAGAATTTTAAGAAAGAAAGAAATTGTTTACGCTATTGTTGGGCTGCTCTTAATTATCTTAATTCCTTATGGAATAAACTATCAATTGAAAATTGTTGATCCCTTTTTTCAGATGGTTACGGTTAATGACCTTAAAGCTTTTGAATGGATAAGAGCTAACACACCAAAGAAATCAAAATTTTTGATCAATGGATTTCTTATTTATGAAGAAAGTGCAGCTGCAGGTTCAGATGCTGGTTGGTGGCTAGCTTATTTTACGGGAAGGGAAGCTTTAATTCCGCCCTTAATTTATAATATTGAAAATCTTTCTTCATTCGCTGAGAAGAATAAAATTGTTATGGTTATAAGAAAAATTATTGACTCCAAGGGCAATCAGGAAGAGCTGAAGAAAATTTTAAAAGAAGCAGGGATAAACTATCTCTATTTAGGAGATAAAAGAGGTCAAGTTGCCTACGAAAAAGGAGAATTGATTCCGGAAGAATGGCTCAAAGGTCATAGAGGATTCAAATTGGTCTTTAGATCAGGAAAAGCTCAGGTCTGGAAATTGATTGATTAACGGTGAGTCTGAGACCTTTAATTTATCGATTTTATTAGTATCTATACTTAAAAGGGAGCCTTAGAAAAAGCTTAAATATAATCTTGAGAAAAATAAACCCTTTGATTGGTAAGCTTTGTTTCTTGAAAAAATTCAAGAAAGATGTTAAAAGAGAAAACTGATAGAAAGCCTTGAGTCAGCAAAAAATTAAATAGACAGGAAATAATGGCGACTAAGAGCGAAAAAAAGGTTGTTATTGTTGGAGCTTCATCGGCCGGTCTTTTCGCCGCATATCTTCTTGCCAAAGAAGGACATCAAGTTAAAGTCTTTGAAAAGAGCTTTCAGATTGGCCTGCCCAGGAGGACTCTAATTGTCACTAATAAATTCCAAGAATTTTTAGGGATTGAATCTGAAGAGGTGACGATAAACAAAATAAAATATATGAAGCTATCCTCAAATGGTAAGTCTGTTACTATTGAGCTTAAACCGCCTGATTTAGTTATTGAAAGGGAGAAATTGATTAATCTCTTAGCCAAAAAAGCAGAAAAAGAAGGCGCTAAAATATTCCCAAATCGAGAAGTTATTAGCTTAAATTATAATAACCAAAACCCGAGAAGGGATGAAAAAAAAGAGCAAGATGGAAGAAGTCACAAATTTGACGCGAAATTAATCGTTAAATTTAGAAATTTGCAAACAGGCGAAATTGAAGAATATTTTTCAGATTATCTTATTGGAGCAGATGGCTGTCATAGTGTAATCCGTAGAATTATTGCTAATAAAAAAATCAATGGGCAAAGAGAAGGATGGAATCTCAGTGATGGTCAATATGAACAAATGGAAGAATTTAATTGTGAGACCTGGCAGCAAATAAAACCAAATAGTTTTGAAATGAAAGCAATTTTTCAAATAAGAGTAACGTGGGAGAAACTAAAAGAGGTATATTTTGATCCTCAAGTTTGTGAAGTTTGGTTTGAACCTGAAAAAACTAAATATTTTTTCTGGTTAATACCTGAATCGGCTAAAATTGTTACGATAGGTTCAATTGCTGATAGTATGGCGGAGTCTAAAAAAATTTTAACTAATTTTTTGAAAGAAAAGAGATTTAATAATGATAATATTCAAGTAATAGAAGAACAGGCAGGCCTTGTCCCCTTTCCGACTTCAACCAAATGGTTCAAATTGAAGAGCAAAGATAACTTTTGTAATTACTATGAATTCTCAAATCAGGATAAAATAAAGGATTATGTGACTTTTAGAAAGAAAATTTTTCTAGTTGGTGATGCGGCTGGAGAGGTTAAAGCAAGTACCTTTGGTGGAGTAGTCTCTGGGCTACGGGGGGCCAAAGCGGTTGCTGAAACTATTCTTGGCATTTCCTCTGGGATGAGAGAATATAATCGATTAAATCGTGAACTGTTGTTGCATTATCGTTTACGTCAAATTCTTAATTATTTCAGGGCAAAAGAGTATAAAAAACTCTTAAGTTATCTCGAAAAAAATATTGGGGTAAAGAGAATTTTATCTAGCTATAATCGGGATGAGTTTTCCCAGGCCCTCCCGCTTATTTTAAGGAGAAATATATTTTTTATTTTGATGGCCTTGCGAATAGTTGCCCGGGCAATGATTAAACTTTTGTTCGTTAAATATAGAATTATAAATTAGAATTCTCAACCATGAAATTATAATTCGAAAAAGGTTAATTATTAAAAGAGGCAAGAATAAATAGTCAATTAAAATTGAAAATAAAGCATGTGACTTGGAAAGTAGCTCTTAGTGCTTTATTGATTTTCTTTGTTTTCTCAGTGCCAAGTGATCCAATGGAAGTTATCAGAGAGAGAAATATTCTATTAAAAATATTTTTTTCTGATGTTTTATGTCATTTCTTACTTTATGGCTGGCTTGCCTTTATGGTTTGGTGGGATTATAGTCGATCTAAGGAAACTCCTTTATCAGGAGGGAGGATATTTATTTACTGCTTTCTTTACAGCTTATTCATTGAAATATATCAGGGAATAATTCCTTGGCGTTCTTTCGAGCTGAAAGATTTATTATTTAATGGCGGGGGGATTTTAATGTCTATTTTCATAACAAATTTTCTCGGCCCTCTTTATGAATAATCAACTTTCCATAAGCTTTCAAACCCATTTTTTGACTAGATCGACGAGGTTTATGTTTTTTCTACTACATTTTTTTATTTCCTTCTTCCTTTCGCGTAATTTATTTCTTAATTTTTAAAAGCTCAACTTGTCCCAAATAGAGGTTTCGATCTTGGCCAAGAGAAGGGGAATAAAAATCGTTGGTAAATTCCACTTTGATTTTATGTTGACCTGAGACAAGTAGGAAAGGGAGATAGACATATTCATCATCTTCTGATTCGAGTAAAGTCTTAACCACCAACTGACCATCGAGATAAATATTTAACAATGGGCCCAGATTAAAAGCCTTTTGCCCGCGCAGCTGCAATCGAACAAAACAATCTTGTTCGATCTTTAAGGATAGTTCGGCCGAGCCATAACTAGCTAAAATAAGTCCTTGAGAGCTAACCCACTCAGAGGGCGGAATAGTTTTGACCAATTCAAGACTTTTTTCATCAACTGGAGGAAAATAGCGATACCAAAAATCACTTAGAGCAAAGGCTAACTCCCTTGCATCATGAATTTTTAAGATTTCTTTTGGCTTCCAGGCTCGGCTGGCCTCAAAGCGAAGATTAATCACTTGCGATGGCCTCTTTTCTTTACTAAATTTTTCTTTAAAGCCGGCTCTCTCGACCAAGCTTAACTCTTTAATTTTCTCGACTGTCTTACCATTTCTTTTCCTTATTTCTTCACCTTCCTCTTTTCTGTCCCAAACAGATTCTTCAATTAGCTTAATTTCAATTGGATGCCATCCTCGATCTCTCAATTCGAAGGAATAAATTTCTTCTTTTTTCCTAAACCAGCGGTTGGCCAAAAATATCCTTATCTTTAATGGATTTTTTTCGAGGTCAGGATGAGAAGCATGAAAGCTTAAAACTGCCCCTGGCCCTATTAGAGGCAAAGATAATCCTGCTTCTTTTTTAGCCCACCTAAAATTACCGCCCCGCCAATCTTTTTCCCATTGATAAAAACCAAAATCTTGTGGCCAGCCTAATCGGGATGCCCGCTCCGGAATTGAGAGGCTAGTGAGAGAATTGAATAAATGAACCAACAAGAATAAAAGAAGAAAAGCGATAACCCCTATTTTTGCCAACTTGAGTTTCTTGATGGGAGTGATTTTATTTGACTTACCTCGCTCTTTCCTGCTAAGTTCTAGGTCTTTTTCTGGCTCAGAAGAAGGTGATTCCCTCCAACCGACTAAAAAAAGAGTGGCCAGAAACCAGAAAAGGAATTTAGCCTCATAACTTCCTATATAGGAATGAAAAGCGAAATTAATTAGACAAGCTATTAAGCTTGCGCTCAGCCCGATAGACATAATTTTTTCTTTTTTCCCTGAGATGATCGACCAGCTTTTTCTGAATTGCTTGAAATATTGGAAGAAGAGGGCTAAAGAGATAATCAGTCCAAGCAAACCGACTTCAGCTAAAAGCTGAAAAATGACATTTTCGGCGGAATCATTGGGGGCAAAGCCAATCTTTTTCTCCTGAAGATAGTTAGGAAGCTCGACAATGTAGGCGCCTATTCCCACGCCTGTTAAAGGATAGTCTTTAAACATAGCTAGAGCAGCTTTCCAAAGCATGGTTTTATGAGAAAATAATTGGTTAATGGCGCCGGTTGTCAAATTGATCCAACTTTGATTAAGACGCTTAACCAAAGTGAATGAAGAAAGAAAGTAGACACTAACTAAAAGACCAAAAATAATAAGCAAAATAGACAAGATTAAAATTATTCTTTTTTTAACTGACCAATTCAGAATTTTGATTGAAAAAAATAAGAAAAAAATAATTCCAGTCACACTAGCTAAAAAGGCACTTCTTGTGCCTGAACCAAGAAGGCAAATAAAAGAAAGACCAATAATTAAAGCCAAGGGAAGACGCCATCTTTTTTGAGTCGTAAATCCTGCAGTTAGTAAGGGGATGAAGGCGGCCAGAAAGAAGGCGAAAGCGTTGGGATCTTTATAAGTTGCTTGAATTTGTTTAAGGAGCACCCAGCGGGGAAGCCTAGCCCAAGTAGATGAGGTGACAAATTGGAAAAAACCGTAAAAGAGGGAGATTAAAAATGAGATTAGCAGAACAGTTGTTGCTTTTCTTTTGAAGTTTTTTTGTTTAAAAAATGGCCAAAGGATAAGGGAAAAAAGGAGTCCGCAGACTAGATTAAGAGAGCTAAAGAGGGTACTCATTCGGGCGCCACCGGCCCTTACGCCCTCAATGTTAACTACAAGCTCGTGAAAATTATCTGTCAAAAAAGGGAAAAAGCTTCCATAGCGATGAAAAGTTATCAGTCCAGAAATCAAAATGATGAGAAGATAAATTATTAATATTGGATAGAGGGGATGAGAGGCCAATAATTTCTTTTCCTTCGAGAAAATTCTTTTTATTCCCCAGCCAAGAAGAAAGAAAAGAAAAAGAACAAGGGAGGTAGGCGCATGGGGGATATCTTCATAAATACGAAATATATAAGGAAGAAAATTTATTAGCGGGAAAAGGAAAATAAAGCCAAGCAGACCCCACTCCACTTTGATAATTGTTAAAAGGAAAACTACTGAGAGGCAGGGCACTAGAACTTTCTGAAAAGCTGGAAGAAGAGGAACATAAACATAATAAAAATAAATTAGAAAGAGAATAAAAATAAAAATTAGGACTGAAGATAAAAGAACGGATGCGAAGCTTTTTTCTTTTATTTGCAAAGAGGAAACCACCTTAAAAACTCGCTTCGCTTTGGCATTTATATCTTAATTGACGCATAAAATCAATATAGAGGGGAATAACTTGAAGAAATTGAACTTCTAAGTTTATAATAAGCAGCCAGAAGGAAAATTTTGCTATAATGACAAAAATATTTGGTCTTAAAAAAGGAAAAGCCAACTCAAAAATAGCTTCTTTGTGGCCAACTCCTTTTCTCCTTTATAATTTTTTTGTCCTTTGTGCTCTTTTTCAAATTTATCTTATAAGCCAGGCTCCTTTTCTTTACTATATCCTTGAAGGTCTTTTCTTTTTAGAATTAGTGACTTTATTTGCGGCTTTTGTCCAATTATCGAGGCAGAAGAAAATTCTTCTTCTGGCTTTTGCTCTAATTGTGGCTATTAGAATTCCCTTTTATCTTCAGGGTAATGGTTTGATTTTTCACTCAGATAATGCCCTCGAAGCTTTACAACCTTTGGAAATCCAAGATAGTCATCGCGCTCCCTTTTTTCTTCTTAATTCAAGCGGTCATAACGGCACTTTAAAATATCTTTGTGTAGCCTTTATCTGGGATATATTAGGTAAAAGTTATACGACCTTTGTTCTTTTTCAGCTCTTGATTTTTCTTGTTTTTATCTATCTTTTTTATGAAATTTTCAGTCGGTTGGTCACCAAACCGGCCATCAACCTTTTAGTTCTGGCCCATTTTGCCTTTATTGAGGTAATCTTTGATTATTCTCTTTTCTTAAGAGCGGCGCCTTACTTAGAGATGCTCACGGTTTTCTTGTTAGGGGTTTATCTTTTCGATTTTAATTTTTCTAATAAAAGAAAGCTTTTTTTGGCCTTTTATTTTTTGCTCTTTTCTTCTTACCTTCATCCTTTGATTGTTTTTTTGATCGTTCCCTTTGGCTTGGTTACAATTGTTTACTCCTGGTTAAAAAGCAGATTCAAACTTAATCTCTTGGCCCTTTTGGCTGGCGGCGGGTTAGCTACCTACCATTTGCTTTATTACAAATTTTTTTGGCCCCCACCCCCTCCTTCAGGCGAGTGGTATCGAATTGTCTTTTTCTCGCCAGCTCAATTTTCTTTGAATCAAGTTCCCCTTTATCTAAAAAATATTTGGCGTGATCTCTGGACTTGCTTTCATAACTTATTCGATTTTGAATTTTTATATTCTCTTCAATTTTTCCAAGCAACGGGTACCGAAATAACTTTATTAAAAATATTAAATCGAATAGCCATTTTTCTGTCATTAGGTGTAGGCCTGCTTAGCCTTTTTATTTGCATAGAAAAAATCATTGGCCAGTTTAAAGCTCGAAAAATATCTTTTGAGGAAGAAAAATCAATAAAAGTTCCATTTTGGTCAAGTCTTAAAGATTTACCCTGGGTCTATCTTTTTATCCCTTTAGCTTTTCTCATCTTTATTTTTAAAGCTTTTATCCTCATGCCTCGGCCTTATTATGAGCCTCGCCACAATATTGATTTAGCCCTATGGCTCTCTTTTGGCTTTGCAATCGTCCTTGGCAGTTTTTTTGAGGCAAAAATAATTAGGCTCCAAGCCAAGTGGCTCAGCCCGTTAATTGTAGTTTTTCTCTTGGGATTGGCTCTGCCGCATTATATTTTTTATTTAAAAATAGCTATTTTTAAAAAAGACTCTTACGCTCAACTTATCCCTGTCTTAAGGGAAAATAAAATTCGTTATTTGGCGACTGATTTTAGCCTGGCTTATCCTATTTATTTTTTGACTAATCGCAAAGTTAAAGTGACCGATTCTTTTGGCCCGGTCACCGTGCCCTTTTTTTATTACTGGCTGAGAGAGGAAGTGGACAAGATTCCTTGGCCAAAAAAGGCCTATCTATTTTTTGGGGACAACTACTGGCGGCGAACCTGGCACCTCATTGCCACCTTTGATCTAAAACGAAAATTAATTGAAAGATTAAAAAAGGAAAACATTCCCTATCGAGTAGTCAATCTGCCATACTATACGATTATTATCCCTAGACCAGCTATTGACCCGCGAGGGCCTTAAATTTGGAGTTTTAAAAACTTCGAAAAATGATAATATAAGATGGAGATGGTGCTAGCTAAAGAGGCTGGAGTAATTTAGGTTGGCCTTAGGAAGAGTTAAATTCAAGCAAGTTAACTTGGAGGAATAAATTTAGATTTACAGTAGAAATGAAGCCTGATTTGTTTCTTTCCGTAATAATCCCAGTTTATAACGAAGAAACAAGACTATTTCATCTTGACGAGGTCATTAACTTTTTTAATCAGTTTTCCTTTAAGTGGGAGCTCGTAGTGGTCAATGATGGTAGCACTGATTTAACTTTCGAGACCCTTCAGAAGTGGCGGGAAAAACATGACTTTAAAATTATTTCTTATAGCAAAAATAGAGGGAAGGGATATGCTATTAAACAAGGAATGATCGAGGCCAAAGGCCAGTATCGGCTCTTTATGGATATTGATTTATCTACCCCCCTTGAAGAATTCTACAAATTTTTTCCCTGGCTCGAAAAATATGATATCCTCATTGGAACAAGAAAGAATCAAGTCGGAGAAATAATTCAGCCTCAACCTAAACTGAGAGAAATGTTGGGCAAAGGCTTTACGTGGCTATCGCAGCTTTTATTGAATGTTCGAGTTAGCGATTTTACTTGCGGGTTCAAGATTTTTTCGGCTAGAGCAGCTGACGAAATTTTCCCTCGCCTTAAAATTGAGCGCTGGGGATTTGACTCAGAAATATTATTTTTGGCCAAAAAATATGGCTTTTCTTTAAAAGAAATTGGAGTGAGGTGGCGAAACGATCCTCAGACTAAAGTCAATCTAAAAAAAGACGTTTGGCGCTCCTTAGTTGACTTAATTAAAATTAGGCTCAATAATTGGCGGCGGCTCTATTGATTTAGATTAGAAAATTAGATTTGGCTTAAGGCAGAATAATGAATTTTATTTGGCCAGAAGAAGGCCTAGCTCAATCAAAAAATAAATAATAAAACTAATATATAATATGTTCAAAAATGAGCTTGTGATTTTAAAGAGCCTCCTTTTATTTTCAATAATTTCTAAGCCGGAGGAATACAAAACAATCATCCCCCAGATAGCGGGGAAAAAGATTCTGGCCTGGAAACAACTCCAGACATCAGTTTTAAGCCCAATAGCTACGATCAAAGCGAGAGTCGATAGAAAAAGGCCAAGACTGAGAGCTTTTTGAATAAATGGCTCAGTCAATTCTTTTTTTCTTAAAGTAGCTATGGTTTCTTTTAAAAATTTAAGGCCGCCAGCCATCATGAGAAGAGTGGGCCCAAGAGCTAAAATATATAGGAAACTCCCAAAATATTTAAAGCGAGTCAGATTGCCTTCAAGATTGGATTCATGAATATATTGATACCAAAGCGTGCCGTAAAGCAAAAGGAAAAAACTATGTCTGGTTGATTCACTTAAAGTTGGTTCCTTAACCAGTTTGGCTATATTCCAATCAAGCCAAGAGGAAAGCCCTTGATATGTCCCTTTTTGGTCTTTGGCCCAAGGCCAGCCAGTAGCTTCCTGGACTAAAGGATCGGTATTATGGATAAAGGGCCGACCAAAGTGGATATAATTTTGAACGTATTTATATGATCCGAGGGCGGTGACAATTAGGGTAAAAATTAAGGTTTGCATAAAGATGGTCAGGAGCCTCTTTTTTTCTCTTAGCTGAACGACAACAATAAAAATTAATAAGACCGGAATGAAGGCAAGGAAAGTAGCTTTAGTCAGAAGTCCCAGACCTAACCAGACTGACAGCCACAGAAGATGGCGAAAGCGTCGGGTGTGAAGGAAGAGGTAGCTTTGAAAAATAATCAGCGCCCCAAAAAAATTGGCTAAACTATCATTGGAAACAAAATTACCGAACATGACAAATTGAGGCAAGAGAGCCAGAAGCCATCCTGAATAAAGCTGAATTTTTGGTGAAGTGAGGTGATTTTTCACCAGAGAGAAAAGAAGGACAAAGGTCAGGATGGAAGTCAAAAGGGAGAAAAACTGAAGGACCTTTAGGCGAAAAAAAGTTGAGTCACCGCAATAAAAAATCTGGGCTAAAAGATAATAAAGAGGTGGATGATAGCCTTGGCTCATTTGGGTAGATAAGGGAATACTTTTTGTTTCCCTGATATATTTGATGACTTCAAAATGATAATCGTTATTGAAGGGAGCTTGAAAAAGAAAAACAAAAATCCTAAAAGCAATTCCAGCGATTAAAACAATTAATAGCTTATCTCTCTTCATCGAGTTAATTCTTTTATTGAAATTTTCTTTTATTTATTAACTAAGGCTAATTAGGTCTGTCAATAGGAAAGAGAGGTAGAGTTAATTTTAGCTAAGTCAATTCGATAAACTTTAAATGAGCCAAAATGTCTATTTTCAGAGGCATTGGGGATAATGAGGGTGGATAGTCTTTTAAAACAGTCCAAATGCAAGTTATACCAAGTGGCCTTGCCTTCAATTACTAAAAATCTGGCCCGATATTTCTTTAAATTTTGCAACAATTTCTTCTCATATTCATCAAAAGCCACTGTGTCAGCATAGGGAATAGAAAGACCAGGATGGAACCAAAGGGCAGGATTCAGAGAGGGTCGCCGAGTTAAGCCATAAATAATTGAGCTATCCCCCAGAAGGAAGAAATTGGCTCGATGTTTCTTTAAATATTGAACTAAATTTTTTAAGTTATTGGCCTGAAAATCGTATTTTGAAGGGGTTGCAAATTTCATAAATTGCAACTCGAGGGGAAGAGAATCTTTGCCCGCAGTTACTTTTGGATCAATAATCATATCATGAACTATCCGAGTTCGGTTTACTTGGTGGTTAAAGGAGATGGCATCGACTAGGCCAGTTAAAACAAAAATAAAAGTGATGAGAACTGGCTTGAAGTTATGATTCCTTTTGGAAGGCCAAGGCTGGCGGTTATCGGCTGAACCAAGTTTTAAAAAGCTTATATGGACTAAGCCCAGGGAGAGGAAAAGGATTGGTAGACCGTTTTCCCCTTGATTTAAAGTTAAAAGAATAAATAGATTAGAAGCAATTAAAAGCGAAAGAGAAAGAATAACCATAAAAAGTGGATTCGAATTTTTTTTAATAAAAGAAAGTGCGGCAATTCTTGATTTACGGGTTAATATAATGATTTTAATAATAAAAGAGACAATGGTCAGATAGATTAAAAAGTAAGAAAAGAGTCTGAGGCTAAAAGGTTCAAATGGTTTAGGATAAAAAAGAGCCGATAATAAGACAATGGGTGGATAGCAGTCTTGATAGAAGATAAGCCTTTCTTTTCCTAAACCCAATGGAGTTAATATCGAATTGGTTATAAAGTTAATTGGTTTGAATCCAGCTAGCCAAAGGATGATTATAACTAGAAAAAAAATTAAAAAAAGGGATGAGATAGTCGATAAAAGATTTGGTCTCAAAATAGACTTAGGCGAATAAAATAAAATTGGCAATAATATTATAAAAAAGAAAAATAAAGCGGGAATTGGTTTGCTGAAGAAAGCTGCCAGAAAAAAGGCGCCATTTAAAAAAATGAGGGAGATTTTAATCGAACGAGCTGAAGTCTTAGGAATTAAAATAGCGGTGAGAAGAGCTAAAATGGAAAAAAACCAAGAATGTTGATCCATATAAGGAACCCCAAAAGGGGGATAGAAAATGATCGCCGAAAGAAGGGCATAAAAAAAGCTCAACAGCCTTGGCGTGTCCAATAGAATTAAAATGATATAGATGGCTATCGAAAAAAGGCCGTTAAAAATAGCCGCATGAAAGCAGTAAGAAAACCAATTAATTCCAAAAATTTTAAAGAAAAAAGCTTGTAAATAAATAGGGACAAGACCATAGGGAATGATAAAATCGCGTCCTGGGAGCTGATGACACAATAGTCGCCAGGCGCCATCAAACACAATTGATTGATCTAATGGCATAAAGCCAATCCGACCATAATGCAAACAAATGATAACTCCCCAGATGAAGAGGAGAAAGGCGATCAAAAAATGAAAGCAAAAGAAGGAACGCTCACCTCGAAGGAGCTGTCTTAAGAACTGGAACCTCAACCTAATTAATTTTAACATCAATAGGTTTGATTGGCTATCCTTACTACTAACAGCCCTTTTGCTTTAGCTGGCGAAAATTTAAAATTTTAATAGATTTTCGATTATAAAAAGCCTCATTTAAAATGTCAATCGACCGAATTTTTCTCCTAGCTTATAAAGATTTTGACAAAAGAACGGTTGTTAGTTAAATTTAAAAGCATGAAAACGGCAGGAGAGGTTAGGGTCGGGGATGTCCTCAAACTTGAGGGCGAACTTTATCGTGTTCTTGAGGTAACCCGGCATAGTGGGGTTGCCCAAATGGCCGGGGCTATTTTTCTCAAGCTTAAAAACCTTAGAACCCAAAACATCACTGAACGACGCTTTAAGCAGGAGAATATGGTTGAAGACGTTTATTTACAGCGTAAGCCTCTGGAGTATTTATATAGCCAGGCTGAGGAACATTATTTCATGGATATGGAAACATATGATCAATTTCCTTTGGATGATGAGCTCCTGGGTGGTCTGAAAGACTTTTTGCAGCCTGAAATGAAAGTAGAGGTTGAGTTTTTGGATGGAAATCCGGTGGGGGTTGTTCAACCCGATTATGTGGTTATGACGGTCACCTCAACTGGGGAAGCTCGTCGAGGCGAGGTCGACAATGTTTGGAAGACAGCGATAATTGACAATGGCATGGAGATTATGGTTCCACCTTTTATCAAGACAGGGGACAAAATCAAGGTTGATGTGACTACCAAGAAGTATCTTGGCCGCCTCTAAGTACAAAAAACAAAAAACTGGTACCGCCTTACTGAAAAACTGGTACCGCCTTACTTATTTACCCATTTTTTCATTCCTCACTTTTTCTTATCCGTTTCTTTTTCTCTTCTAATCTAAATTCATGCTCATAATTATCTCTTAAGGGGCCACTATTATCCAATATTATTAATTATTACAGCAGATTATTTATTAATCTTTCTTATTTTTTCCTGGCCGATGCCTTATTTTATTTCCAGATAATGAGAGTTAAGTTATTGTCAAACGTAAATTAATATGCAATGGGTCGTATTAGCCGAGTTACTGTGCCAGGATATCCTCATCATGTCGTTCAAAGAGGTAATCGTCGCCAAGTAGTTTTTTTCCAAAGTGGGGATAAGCAGCTTTATTTACGCATTCTTAACCACTTTTGCCGTCGAGAAGGAGTTGAAATTTGGTGCTATTGTTTAATGGATAATCATGTTCATCTTATTGCTGTTCCTTCTAAAAATGATAGCTTGCAAAGAGTTATGGGTGAAATTCATAAAAGATATACTTGGCTTATCAATATCCGAGAGAACTGGAAAGGCCATCTTTGGCAAGGAAGGTTCTTTTCTTATCCCTTAGATGATCAGCATCTTTATCTTGCAGTTCGATATATTGAAAGAAATCCAGTGAGAGCAGGCCTGGTTGAGTATGCTGAGGATTATCCATGGTCGAGCGCTAAGGCTCACGTTAACGGAGAAGCAAATGAAGTTTTAACTAGTTTTTGGTTGCTTCAAGAAATAGATGATTGGAAAGCTTATTTGAGAGAAAGCGACACCGAGGAGGATATAGCTAAATTCAGGAAGCATGAAAAATCAGGAAGACCTTTGGGGAATGAGGCGTTTATCTCAAAAATTGAAAAGATTACAGGAAGAATATTGAGGCCAAAAAAGCCGGGAAGGCCAAGAAAACCATAAGAGTAATGAAGAGAGAAGAGGTGATGCAACAAGGAGAAAGTCGCATCGATTCCGAATCGTTTGAGGATGGTGGCTGTTATATTGGCTAGAATTTCTTTATGTTTTATATTTTATTGAAGGATTATTTGTGACTAATCACCCTTGAGATGCTTGGAAATGGCTAAATCCAGGCAGATAATAGGTTTTCTAAAAGACCCATGGCTAATCCCGCCGATGTCCTGATAGAAGCTCTCTCGAAGCCGCTTTCTAAGGTTAAGTAATTTCCCATTGTTTAGGAAAATTATTATGGCAAATAGCTGAATAAATAAGACGGAACCATATTGAAGACGGAACCATATTGAAAAAATTAGGTAAATAAGTGAGGTGGTACTGAATTAGGAAGGGGGGAGGGGGAAGAGGATACGGATGGTGGTGCCGCCCACTTTTTCCATTTCTATTGTCCCATCAATTTGATTCACCAAAGCGTCAATAATTGTCAAGCCCATAGTTTTTGGTTTCTTAAGGTCAATATTTTCGGGCATACCTATTCCGTTATCCTTGATTTCAAGCTTAGCCCTTCTCTTACCTACTTTCTTCAGTTCAATCCGGATTTTTCCTGACCGCCCTTCAGGAAAGGCATGCTTAAAACAATTGGTGATCAGCTCATTGACAATTAATCCAAGAGGGATGGCTTGATTGATATTTAGACTAAGAGGTTCAATGTCGGTTTCCAATTCAATTTGGCCAAGTGGCCATTGATAATCATAAAAAATTGTTTTGGCAATGGATTCAAGATAATCAGCAAAATCGATGGCCATAAGATCAGGGGAAGCGTAAAGCTTTTCGTGAACGAGAGCCATAGAGCGAATTCGCTTCTAGCATTGCCTGAAGATTTCCTTCGTTTTCTCATTCTCAATCAACTGAGCTTGCAGATTGAGTAAACTGGAGATAACCTGGAGATTATTTTTTACCCGGTGATGAATTTCCCTTAAAAGAATCTCCTTTTCCTTCAAAGATTTTTGCAGAGCCGCCTCGGCCTTAATTCGTTCAGTTACATCTCGAGCTATACCTTCGATCGCCACGAGGCGCCCCTCTTCATCATAGATAGGTACATTGCGTTGCTCAGTCCAAATGACTTCTCCATCTTTTCGCCGCCACCGAAGGACTATTGGCCGAGTTAATTCGCCTTTGGCTACTGATTCGAGGAGTGGTCGATCTTCTTCAACCACAATCTTATAGCCAAGATCTGGATCAGCATAATGGTCTTCAGGAGTGTAACCGGTTATTTTGGTGGCCGCCGGATTGACATATTCAAAGCCACGCTGGGGGTAAAAAGTGTAACGATAAATAAGATCTTGAGCATTTTCAGCTAATCTTCGGTAACGTTCTTCACTTGCCTTCAAAGCATGTTGAGCCTTAACCTTTTCGGTTATTTCCAGAGTAACCTCAATCATCGCAATGACCTGACCTTTATCGTCAAACACCGGGGTGCCGGTGACATGCCAGTAACGACCATCAGGGGTTTTTATTTCCTCCTCTTGATAACAGCCAGTGTCTCTGGCTCGAGCCACTGGACAAATTTCCCAAGGCGTATTTCGGCCATGCCATAGCTCATAACAACGTTTGCCGACAAGCTCATCCGGCTTAAGTCCAAGGGAAGCGGCAGCGGCCTGATTTGCCCATAAAATGGTATGATCAGGTGCTTGATAGACTACGTGTTCTAACATCCCATTGAGAATAACTGCTTTTTCTTTTTCACTTCTTTCTAAAGCTTTCTGAGTTCGCCTTTGCTCCGTTTGATCCCGAAAGACAAGAATGACTCCAAGTAATTTACCCTCTGAGCCGAAGATAGGGGCGCCGCTATCGGCTACTGGATATTCTTTCCCATCCCGACTGATCAGCACTGAATGATTGGCCAGGCCAACCACGATTCCTTCTTTGAGGACCCTAATTACTGGATTTTCCGCTGGCTTGCGAGTGAATTCATTAATAATTTGAAAGACCTTATCGATTGATTGTCCCTTGGCTTCGGTTTCATGCCAACCCGTGAGCTTTTCCGCCACCGGATTCATCATCATTATTTTGCCTTCATTGTCAGTAACAATAACCCCATCGCCAATACTATAAAGAGTTGCCAGAAGCTCTGATTCTCTTTTCTTCACTTCTTCATATAATTTTTTCCTCTCAGTTATATCGATAAGATTGCCGATAATGGCAGGTTTTCCCTGATAAGTCGCCATACTCCCATAAACTTCAATGTCTATAGTTGAACCGTCCTTTCTTAACCCGAGAAATTCATACCGCAAACTTTTAATTTCTCCAGCTAAGCGTCGATTAATATTTTCTTGAACTCTAGCTTTATCTTTGGGATGGACAACGGTGAGCGGGCTCTCTTTGTTAATTAATTCCTCGACTTTATAGCCAAAAATCTCAGCTGCAGCTTGGTTGACATAGCGGAGCAGCCCATCTTGGATTAAATAGACGCCGGCCAACGATGATTCATTGAGAATTTTAAAAAGCTCTTCACTTTCCCTAGCTCTTGCCTCGGCCTCATAAAGTTGCCGGTAGTAAGCTTTTTCTTTGCGTTGCCAAAAATATTCGGCGAGACCTAATTGGGCAGCTAAGAGGAAGAAGGTAACAAAAATAATCAGAAATGAGCGGGTTCTCCATGGCCATAGGGCTTCAACCTTATCAATTTTAGCCACCATGAACCAAGGGGTTTGGGGAACAGGGAAAATATACCCTAAAACTTTTTTCCCTCTATAATCAACGCCCTCAGCAAAACCGGTCTGACCTAAAATTGCCTGAACTGCCAACTCCTTCTTTTCAGTAAGCGGTAATTTAAACGATAAAGCGGTGTCGCTTCGGTGTCGAAGTTCATTTAAGAAGAGAACTTCCTGACCTTCTTGACGGACAAGAAGAGTTTCTGCGGTTTGGCTGGGAAATGGCCAACTCTGGATCAAGGGAAATAGGAAGCTCCGGGCATCGATTCTCAATAGCACAAAGCCTAAGATTTTATTCTTTTCGGTTTGGGGAAAAAGAAGCGGCGCCACCATGTCAAGATGAATTGATTCCGAACGAGATTCTCTATGAAGGTCAGAGAAAACTGGTTTTAGCTCTTGAGCTGATTTTTCAATAAGATTGAGACAGTCTTGACTAAGAGCTGACGGTGAAGGTTGCAAACTAAGCCGTCTTTGTCTTGCTCCATCAAAAATAACAATGTCTTCATAGTTATAAGCTTCAGCAATTAAAGCCAATTTCTTATGCAGAAGCTCCAATCGCTTCTCCTCAGGATTCTGAAAATAAAGGGATAGCTCAGAGGAAAAAATGGGGCTTTCGGCCAAAACCCGGGTATCAGCCAATCTTTCGTTAAACCAATCTTTAATCTGCTTAACCTTAAGTTCGGCCATCGTGATCATTTGCTCTTTAATCTGTTGCTTGGCTTGCTTTTCCTGAATTTGCCAAAGGAAATAACCACCAAACAAGACGCTTATGCCCAAAAAGATGGAGAGAAGATAGAGGGGAGTCTTTATTCTTTGTTTAAAGCGACTCACTATTCTCATTTTGTCCACCCCTTTTCCATTTCCAGCCTTGCGCTTATAGAAACAATAATTGCTGCCTCCTGTCAAGTCTCTAATTAATTAAATTATCTGGACCTAATGGAATGGATGTAATGGAGATATAGAGAAGGCTATTTTTTGAACAAAATTAAGGGAGACTTAATAATTTCTTAACAAGTCGCGGATATCTTCAATCTGGATTCTCCAGAGCAGAACCCAATTTCCTGGGGCAATGAGCTTGGGCGCCCAGTTAAACCCGAGGCTGGAGAAGCCAGAAAAAAAAAGGAGGTAAAAATAAATGATTAATTTAGGACTCAAATTGACCCGGTTGCTCGGGCTATTAGCCCTATTTTTCTCTTTTATAGCCAACCAGGCGATGGCCCAGCAGACCTTTGGAACCACAATTTATTTTGACTACATTTATTTTCTTTCCGATGACGGGCCAATAACTACTGTGACCGCTCCAGGCTATCGCAACAATTTTTTCCAGTTCCGTCGGGCCTATTTAACTTATGAAAATCGAATCGGCGATCGGCTGCGCTTTCGTTTCCGTTTCGATGCTGATAATACATCAAATGTTACTTCAGTTAGCTTTACTCGACAAACAGTTACCACTGATGGGAAGCTTCGCCCCTATATGAAGCATCTTTATTTTGAAATTTCTGATTTTCTGCTGAAGAATACGAGATTACGGATAGGGATGGTCGATACCTTAACCTGGAAGCCTTCTGAGGATAAATGGGGCTATCGGAGTGTGGCTAAAACGCTTGTTGATATTTATAGAGATGTGACTCGCGAAGATATTGACGCCACCAGTGCTGATATTGGCATCTGGTATGGTGGTTCAGTCAACAAATATATCCGCTATGCTTTTATGCTGGCTAGTGGGAATCATTATACTCGAATTGAGAACGACAAATGGAAAAAGCTGATGGGACAACTCCATCTTGTTCCAATTGCTGGTCTATCTTTGGTTGGTTATATCGATTATGAAAAACAAAACCCGACAGATGTAGCTTATACTTACAAGCTTGATATTTATTTTGAAATGATTCGTAACCTAATTATTGCTTCAGAATATTTTGTTTACAATAATGACCTGAAAATAGATCCAGTTTCTAAGCAAAAGTATAAACCCTCTGGACTTTCAATTTTTGGAAGATATACTATCCAACTAGATTATCTGTCCCTTTTTGCTCGTTTCGATCATTTTGAACCCAATAACCAGCGGGACAATGATCAAATTAATCTGATTATCGCGGGCGTTGATTGGGCTCCTTTCGGTACATCGATCAGATTCCAGCCAAATATCTGGCTTTATCAGTACGAAGATGAAACTAAAAAGAACGACCTGATTTTCCAATTCACCTTTTTCTTGTCCTTCTAAGTTGCT
>JAOAFQ010000126.1 GCA_026416195.1 Candidatus Aminicenantota bacterium
GGATAACCCAAGGGTCACGGGCTGTGGGTAATTGCTGAATCTGAGCCATGTCCACGGTGCTGGTAACTGTGACCTTCTTAGGCTGAACAACCGGGGCTGAGGCCACTACCGTTACCTCTTCTTCTAATCGACCAGCTTCCATAACCACCTTAATATCAGTGTTTAAACCAGCATTAACCATTATGTTTCTGACGACAGCTGTCTTAAAGCCTTGGAGTTCAGCTTTAACTTCATAATGTTCCCCTGGTTCTAAGTTTAGGAAGCGGAATCGTCCTTCCTCATTGCTAACCATAGTTATCGGCGCGACAGTCATGCCAGTAAGAGTAATGGTTACTCCAGGCAGAGGATTGCCTTCTGAATCAACTACTATTCCATAAATATTTCCTCTGCCTTTTTGGGCAGTTAAAGGAAAAGCGATAAGAAAAAATAGCATTAAAAGTATTAA
This sequence comes from Candidatus Aminicenantota bacterium, assembly GCA_026416195.1. Classification (GTDB taxonomy): domain Bacteria; phylum Acidobacteriota; class Aminicenantia; order Aminicenantales; family CALLJL01; genus CALLJL01. The sequence goes on from JAOAFQ010000126.1 coordinate 446, forward strand.
GCCTTTCTTTTTCATTAATTCCTCCTTTTTTTGACCAAAATTCCTTAGAAAAAGACTCAACTGTCGGATATTTTTCGATATCTCACCTCCTTTTATTTTTCATAAAATATATCAGCAAAATTTATGCCAACTATGAAAATAAATCACCAAATTTAAGGAGGATTAAAAAGGGAATTAGGACTTGATTCATGAATTTTTTACAATTATTTGAAAAAACATCAGGTCATTTTTATTCATTTTTTTAAATTTGGAATTTAAGTGATTGAAATTAAAAGAAATAATCTTGATAATTTAAAAATTCGATAAATCGAATTATCTTTCACTTTTTTGAATCCCTATTAAGGTAATATGACTAAAGTTAGACTTTCTAATTTTAATGGATTAGTGATAATAGATGACATCTTGAAACCATGAATGTTTAGGTTTAAGTTTTTTGGTGACATTCTCAGAGAACATTTGGGCGTGATTCAATAAGGATGCCCTATTATATTTTTTGGATAGAGGATTAAAGATTGTAGGTTGCTTGGACGCTCCACCGATGCTCTTTGTTTTTTAGCTTTACTCAAAATTGACTTCAGATTATTATCTTCAGACAAACTTTTCAAGTTAGCCCGATTCGTCAATTTTTTCCTTATCCAGCAACCTAGAAGAGGTAGCTTCATTTGGTCGTTTGAATAGCTTTATGCCCCCTTTAATCGTCATCGCTGCTCCAGGAGTTGGAGGGGCATAAAATCTGAAATTATCATTCTTGATTGAGGGCCGGCGCTAATCTGTTGATAGATATGGAGTTGACAGCCGCTTTGTTGTTTAAGTAGCTAGATAAACATTTGCCAACCTTGGGTAAATAAGTTAATAAAATTTGAGTTGACTTAATCTTAAAATTTGGGTAAGATTAGGCTTCCTTAAGAAGGATAATCATGATTTCAATGAGATTGATGCGATTTGGAGCAAAAAAGAAGCCCTTTTATCGAATAGTAGTTATTGATTCTCGCCGGCCCCGGGAGAGCAAGGCCATCGATTATTTAGGCTATTATGATCCCCTAAAGGATCCAGCCGAAATAAAAATCGATTTGGCCAGGGCTAAAGCTTGGCTGGCTCGTGGCGTCCAAGCCTCCAAGACGGTCCTGTCTCTCCTGGATCGAGCTGCGCAATCTGGGGACGCAACTGAATAAACTCTTGGAATAAGGAGGTTACGGTGAAAGACCTAGTTGAATTGATTGCCAAGTCTTTGGTTGACAATCCGGATAAGGTCCATGTTTCTCAGCTTGATGGCGAACAAACAACCATTCTCGAGCTTAGGGTGGCTCCTGAAGACCTGGGCAAGGTCATTGGAAAACAGGGCCGGACAGCCCGGGCTATTAGGACAATTCTTGGTGCCGCCGGTATGAAAATGAAAAGGAGATTCAATCTGGAGATTATTGAAAAAAGCTAATTGATTGTCCTCGGCCAGATAGTTAATTTACAAGGCAAAAAGGGGGAGCTGAGGTTTAAGCCCCTGGAAGGAGGAGAAAGGCTCCTATCTCCAGGGACAGAAATTTATCTAAAAAAAGAAGATAAAATTCTTCCCTTTCAAATTGAATCAATAATTAAATTTAAAAAACAAATTATAATTAAACTGAAAGGCATTGATTCAACCGAAGATGCACTTTTTACCTTGGGGCAGGAAGTTTTGTTTCCAGAAGAAAAGCTTCCTCCCCTAGGCGAAGGCGAATTTTATGAATATCAATTGATTGGGGCTTCAGTCAAGACTCGGGATAATCAGGAGGTTGGCCAGGTTATTGGCTTCTGGGAAGTGGGTATGAAGCGACTAATGGTTGTGGTAAAAGACAAAAAAGAAATATTAGTTCCTTTTGAAGAAGCGATCTGTCTTTCTATTGATCCTGAAAAAAAGCTAATTATTATTGATCCGCCCGACGGGCTCCTTAATTTAAATGAGATTTGATATAATAACTATTTTTCCAGAACTTTTATCGAGTGTTTTCAGCGCAGGAGTAATTAAAAAGGCGATTGAGAAAGGATTGCTTGAGGTTAGGGTGCACAATTTGCGAGATTTTGCTCATAATAAACATCGGCAAGTGGATGATCGACCTTATGGTGGTGGTGAAGGTATGGTCATTAAACCTGATCCAATTTTTGAAGCTGTGGAGAAAATTAAGGTCTTTCCGGAAACAGCAGTGTATCTCTTATCGCCCCAAGGAAAAAAATTTGATTCTTTAATTGCTCGAGAACTAGCTAAAAAACCACAGATAATTCTTATTTGTGGACGCTACGAAGGGGTGGATGAAAGGGTGGCTCAGCATTTGGTCGATGGTGAATTATCCATAGGTGATTATGTCCTTACTGGCGGCGAACCAGCTGCCTGGGTAATTGTTGAGGCTGTGGCCCGGTTTATCCCCGGAGTAGTTGGGAAGCCGCAATCAGTTGTTCATGATTCATTCTTTGATGGCCTTTTGGATTATCCCCATTACACTCGTCCTCGGGAATTCAGGGGAATGAAGGTGCCCTCGATCCTTTTTTCTGGTGATCATGAGAAAATTCTTAAATGGCGAAAAAGAAAAGCTCTGGAGAAAACATGGCGCCTACGTCCTGATATTTTAAAGAAAAAACAACTTTCTTTGGAAGAAAAACGTCTTCTCGACGACATAATAAAGGAAGGGATAAAAAATGAGCCTGATTGATCTTTTAGAAGCTAAAGTGATGCGTCGCGACCTGGTTTCACCCAGGGTAGGAGATAGGGTAAAAGTTCATGTTATTTTGAAAGAGGGAGATAAGGAAAGAATCCAAGTTTTTGAAGGTGATGTTATTGCTAAGCGCGGCCGTGGTCTTGGGACAACTTTTACGGTAAGGAAAATTTCTTTTGGTGTTGGCGTAGAAAGGATTTTTCCTCTTCATTCCCCTTCTATCAAGAAAATTGAGATAGTTCGTCATGGTCAAGTAAGACGAGCCAAGCTTTATTATTTGAGACAGCTTAAAGGTAAAGCAGCCAGGTTAAGAGAAGAAAAATAAAAAGGCTGGCTTAAGAAGGAAGAGGTGGCCAGCTTTAGAATTGAGAGATCCTTTTTAAAGAGAGGGATAAATTATATTGCTGGCGTCGATGAAGCTGGGCGCGGAGCTCTCGTTGGCCCAGTGATAGCAGCGGCTGTTATCTTACCCCCAGAATTTTATAAGGGGAAGTACCCATTTTGGTTGACTGAAATTGATGATTCTAAATCCCTAACACCATCTAAAAGAGAAAAATTGAAAGAATTAATTTTTAACCACGCCCTTTCTGTTGGTCTCGGCGGAGCAAGTGTCCGAGAGATCGAAAAACTTAATATCCATCGAGCTTCCCTTTTGGCCATGAGACGAGCAGTTTCCCGTCTCTTGCCTGAGCCTGAGTTAATTTTGATTGATGGCGAGCTTTGTTATTTAGAGGAAATTTCGTTACCTCAATTAGCTATTAAGGCTGGTGATCGATTATGTAAATCAATTGCCGCCGCTTCCATTATAGCTAAAGTAATTCGTGATCGTCTTATGATTAAACTTGACAAGATTTGCCAAGGATATAATTTTTGTGATAATAAAGGATATGGAACCAAAGCCCACTTTGAGGCTCTAAAAAAGCTAGGGCCGTCGCCGTTTCATCGGCGTAACTTCAATTTGGGGATTGATAACTTGAAAATCAAAAGGGGTGAAAAAAATGAGCGCTAAGGGGGAGCGGGCGAGGATAATTGAAAGAGCAGAGAGGTTTGTTCGGGCTGGTCGTCTGAATGAAGCCGTCGCCGAATATCAAAAATTATTAGAAGAAGAGATTCCTGAGCCGGCTATCCTCAATATAATTGGTGATCTTTATTTACGTTTGGAGGACCCACAGGCAGCGGTTCACTATTTCAGCCTGGCTGCTGAAGCCTTTGAAAGTCGTGGTGGTTCAAGTCAAGCTCTAGCTATAGTTAGGAAAATAACTAAAATCATCCCTGATGATCCCCTCTTTATAGTCAAAACCGGAGATCTTTTAAGAGTTCAAGGGTTTTATCGGGAAGCAGAAAAGGAGTATCTGCGAGCGATTGAAATTCTTAAGCGTCAAAAAAAGGTTCCAGAAATTATTTCGACTTATGAAAAATTGGTTATTTTAAATCGGGAAAATTTGGACTATCGGCTTCAATTGGCTGATTTTTATGCAAATGAGGGAAAGTCAATTGAAGCTTTGAATCATCTAAATGAGATAGCTGAATTGCTGTTATCTCGAAATGAAATCGATAGAGCTCACTCAATCCTTCTCCGCGCTTATGAATTAGGGCCCTTAAATGAAAGAACTGTTGGCAATTTGCTTCAAGTTTTGAAAAAGAGAGGCGAAATAGATAAAGCTCTATCTCTAGCAAGGAAAATTGTGGAAAGATCCCCAGGGAATCTGAATTTCCGTTATTGGCTGGGCATGCTTCTTATGGATAAAAGCAAATTTGATGAAGCTCAAATAATTTTCGAGGCAATATTGGCTGAGCGGCCAACTGAGGCTAAGGCCAGAGTTCAATTAGGTAAAATTTACGTTCTTCAAGGACATATGGATCGGGCTTATGAACTCTATGAACCTTTAATTAACAGCCTTCTTAAAAAAAAGAAAGAGGATAAAGCCATTGGCCTTTTAGGAATAATCCTTTCAGGCACGTCACTTTATCTCCCGGCTTTGGAAAAACTGGCCTCAATTTATAAAGCTAGAAAAGAGAAAGATAATCTTGAAGTTGTTCTCCGAGTTATTTTGGAGGAAGCTCGGCAGCAAAAAAAGAAAGATAAAATGTATGCGGCCCTTAGCGAGTTGATGGAACTAGTTCCCAATGATGAAGCTATTCTCAAACAATACTGGAATTTAAGGGCCGAGCTCGGGCTTGGGACCGAACTATCTGGTCAAGTAATGGAAGTTGATGACGAATTTGAGGAGCTTCTTGCGAGAGCTGATATTTATATCCATCAAGGGCTTTATCGGAATGCCCGCCGCATTCTGGAAAATCTTTCTTTGCAGCGCCCTGATGACCCTCGCCTCCGACAAAGATTGGAGTTCATTGACCAGGCTAGAATTGAGGTGCCCGAAGATGAGTTGGTGATTAGAGTAGAAAAAATATCAGCGATTGAAAGCGAAATTGAAAAGAGGCCTGGTGGGGCTCGATCCTTTCTTTCTTTTTTACGAGAGACAGGGGCGCTTGATGAGAAGGTAACGTCAGCTGAGATCTTTCATGGTACTGACCTTATGCCCCTTAGTATTTCTCAGAAAGTTGAAAGAAGATTTTATGAACTTGAGGATAGAATAAAAGA
>JAOAFQ010000155.1 GCA_026416195.1 Candidatus Aminicenantota bacterium
TCCTCACCTTTCTGGTAATTGAAATCTGAAATCAGGTCAAAACCAGCTGGGAGTTTCATTTCAACCCCAACCTGAACTCCATGAACATTAGCCACCGCCGCATTTTGAATTGCTTGAACGCGGCTCAGGACACCTGAATACATAATGTATTCAAGACCATTAAGGGTGTAATCGCGGCGAACCAGGGCATTTTGAAGGGAGGTGTAATATCCACTTAAATCAATTTTCAGAAAATCGCCAAAGACCTTGGTCAGGTTTAAATCGGCACTATAAGCATATTCAGCTTCAAGCTCAGGATTGGGGACAGTTACTTTACCTGGCTCAGAATCAAAGACTTTACCCATATCATCCACATTGGGCGCTCGGAAAGCCGTGGCTAGATTCGCCGTTATGACCCAAGTCGGCGAAGGCTCATAAACAGCGCCGAGGCTGCCCGTTAAAGCTCCATGATCAAGATGGGTTTCCGTAAAAGGAAAAGGATAAAAGGTGATGTCAAACTTGGCGTCGATGATAAAGCGGCTGTAGCGCAGACCAGCCTGCATCAGGAATTGAGGGGAAAAGCGGCGGTGGCCCATAAGATACAAGCCACCAACTTTCCATTTAGCTTGAGGATAGCGAGAAGGGCCGCGATAAGTTGCTTTAGAGACAATGTTTTCATCAATTCCGGTTGAGGTGACATCATTGAAAACATATTCAAAACCGTAAAAAAGAGTATTCTTAACCCCTATTGATTTTAGCCAGTCAAGGTTGACCGAATAAGCATCCACCTCTTCAATACGATTATGTCTTTCAGGATTATTTAAATCGCGGTCAATCCGGCTTTCTTCAAAAAATTGCTGAGCTAAGCGAAGCGAAAATTTGTCATAAATAGCTATCGCATTTTCATGGGTCAATTGGAAGCTGTTCATCATCCATTTCTGCGGTCCATAATCCCACTCGGCATATCTCGGCAAACCTTTTCTTAGCCGGCAATGCCGGTCATAGCGACCGTAGGGAGATGTTTCAGAATAATGAAAGCTATATTGAAAATCCCAATGAGCATTGGGCTGGAAGCGAATTTTTTGCATTAAATTCATCTGGGAATAGGCCGAAGGAATCTGAAGCTGAGGGTCAGTCTGGGTAATAACCCGATCAACACCGTCAATGCGTTCGACATAGAAGGGTTTAAGATAGTCTTTTGGACCATGACTTCCCTGGCGTAGATGGTCAAAATCAAAATAACTGATACTTGAAACCAGAGCCCATTTCCTCCAGCCTACATTAACATCAAAATGGCCAGTCTTTTCCTTGTTAGCTGAAGAGAAGCGAGCCACGGCCTGACCGGTGATTAGCGGTTCATTAGTCAGGGAGAATTTGGGAACAATGGTCTGGAAGCTCATGACGCCACCAATAGCCTCGCTTCCGTAAACCAAAGACCCTGGACCAAAAAAGATTTCCGTATTCTCGATGGTAAAGGGATCAAGAGAAATAACCTGCTGGATATTGCCACCCCTGAAAATGGCATTATTCATCCTAACACCATCGACGCTGTAAAGAAGGCGGTTGGTGGCAAAACCCCGGAACATGGGACTTCCGCCAGCCTGCTGGCTTTTTTGAATAAAAACTTTGCCTGATATGCCCAGCAAGTCAGCTGCTGTCTGCGGGCTTTCTAAGGTCGCTTGTAGAGGTGAGATCGTAAATATTCTGATGGGAACTTCGTTCGTCGTTTGTCGCCAGCGAGAAGCCGAGACCACAATTTCATGAATCTCAAAGGGAGCTGGCGTCATCATCACCTCAAAGTTAAGTTTTTCGAGCTCGGCAAAGCTCGTAATAATAGTCACATAACCTAACCGACTGATGATTATCTCTGAAGCTCCCTGGAAAGCTGAAATATCAGCTTGGCCTTTTTCATTGCTCGTAACCGAAGCCTTAGGAACCTCGCTTTTAATTTGAGCGTAAGCGATTGGCTCGCCGGTTTTCTGATCTTTAACCCTAATAATTTGAGCCCGAACGGCCGAAGTAAAACAAAAAAGCATAATAAAAATAAATAATATTTTTAAATTTTGGCTTGTCCCCTTCATATTTTTCTTTATGTTTTTTCTTTTCACCGTATTCTTCTTTTTATCAGCCATCCCGCGAAATCTCATCCTTTAACTCCTCCTTTTAAATCTTTTGGCCTTGAGCCAATTAATTTTCTTTAAAGACCTTTTTCCTTTTTCGTGAGATAAATAAATTTTTAAAGAAGACAGCCTCTTTTCAGCTAAATAATCAATTAGCTGGTTATTAGATTTACCTGGTTGATAATTTTTGTTTACATCAACGAGCGGGGAGGAGGGGTCGGAGGCTGAGGAAAAAAGAACAAACAGAATTTAAAAGGTGATTCATGGAGAGAAGACAGAAAATAAGGTCTAAAAAGTTCTAAGTTGGAGTAAGAGAAAAAGAGCCAGCATTGAAAAGAGAGAGATGAACTTTCCTGATTAATCAGGGCCTTGCTTTTATTCTTTAAAGCTCTCGAAGCGATCTCGGCTATTTCCCTTTCTAATCCGGTTTCTTTAGTATCTGGCCAGCACCAGAATAAAACTTTATCCCCTTTGATGGCGGAATCGACAACATCATATAGCTCGCGATTAAATTCAAATTCTCGCTCTGACCGCCACCTAAGTTTTGTTCTCGCCTCCTCTGAGGAAAATTCAAGAAAAATAAGCTTATCTTTCTCAATTCCATTAGCAATTTTTTCAGCCACTTCCTTCCTCACCATTTCTTTGCGGTGCTGTAACCAGAGAAATCGACCAAAGGCCGGATCTAAAAGAATAAGGAAGGATAAGGAAACGAGCAGTAGATAGATAGAATAGCAAAAGCGGAAAAGCCTTTTCCTCTTAAGCCCTCTCCAAGAGTTCTTTCTCATTAGAGCATTAGGGATATTATTTTAATGAAAAAAATTTATCAATTAATTTTGGTGAGGCTCAAAATGTTTTCCCATAGTCCTTATCAATTCTCCGAGAAAACGACAAGCAATAAAAAATATTAAGGCCCACAATACTATCGGAAAAGGTGATAAAAATTTCTTTCTGTCTTTGTGTTGGCAGGCTACGGATTTTGATACTTACAGTTTTTGTCAAACTTTTATTAAAAAAATTTGGCTCTATTTAGCCTTAAGTCCAAATAATTCTTTTTTGACTTAAGCCCTCTCAACAAAAAGCAGCGGTCTCTATTAAAAATTTAGATAATTCATAAAAATTAATTCTCTTGAATCGTTCCCAAAATTTTTAGTAAAAGGGGCCAATAATGATCAGCTTCGGCTAAATTCCAAAGGCTTTTCTTTTGATTTTTTATTAGCCAGTTCTCGGCAATTTTCTGAGCTTGTCGATAGTCTTGAGCGAAGTAAGCCGCAGCCCACTGGAGGCTCATTTTTTCTGGCCATCGAGTGGACCATTGATCGCAAAGAGCACGGGCCTTTTCAATTTCACCTAACTTTTTCCAGGCTAAAGCGGTAACAAGACTCATCAAAGATGACGGCTCCTCTTTTCCTTTCGATTGAGCAATTACCTTCTGCCAGCAGTTGAAGGCCAGCGGCTTCTTTTTCTGCCTTTCATAGATGAGACCCTGAAGATAAAGTTCAATTCTCTCGTCAGGCTCATAAGGCTGGCCCGCGCCCAAGTTCTCCGGCCATTTTTTGGCCAGTTCCAAAAAACGCGCCGCCTCTGTCCACTTTCTCTTAGCCAAAGCTTCCGAAGCTAAAAGTACATTAGCCTGGCGATAAAGATCACGGCCTTCCCAGGCGCCTTCATAAGGCAGGATAATTACCTTGGAAAGAAAAGAAAGCATTTCCTCAAATCTTCCGTTTCTTAAAAGGCCTCGAGCTAAATCGAGAATCAAAATTGAGTTTTCAGGATAATAAGGGTAAATTTTTTGAGCTTTTTCCAGAGCCAACTTATCCTCACCTCTTCTTTCAAGTAAATTGATATGCCTATGCCAGGCTCGCCAGTTCTTTGGCTCTAAATCAATAGCTTTCTGAATATCATCAAAAGCTTCCCTTTCCTTCCCCTGAGACAAAAAGAAATCAGCCCGAGTTAAATAAAAGGAGCTCCAATCGGGCTGGTCGGAGCAGCCAAGAAAAAGTTTCTGAGCTTCACTCTCTCGGCCCAGATTCCATAAAATAAGGGCCAGCCAGTAATCGAGTTTCCAATGAGGCTTCGTGGCTTTAGCCCATTTGATTATTGGAATCATTTCTTGACGATAAGGAAAAATAGCTATAAAAGAAGTTTCTTTCGATTTCTCATCAAGAGCCCGGTTGAGGAAGTATTCACTTTTGTTTATATCGCCGTCTCGGAGAAAATAGGCCAAGGTTAAATCAATTAAGGGATGCTGTGGCCCAAGTTCAAGGAGTCTGGTCGCTTCTTCGATGAGGCCGATTTGAGAATAACGAAAGGCAAGCTCAAGGAAAGTCTCATGAGGAAGTTCATTCGAAATAGGTCGAAGAAAAAGGTTTACATTTTGATCATTAGGCTCAAGGAGATAGGCCTCAAAGCGGGCTAAATGATTTAAAGGCTCAATTTCCAGTGACTTTTTTATCTTAGCTTCAGCCTCTTCTTTTTTCCCTTCTGTGCGAGAAATGATAATATCCAATTCTCGAGCGGCCATATTCTCAGCCTCAACCTTAAGAGCTCGCTGGATATATTCCTTAGCTCGCCATAGGTCGCCCCTTAGGAAAAAGATTTCGGCCATTTCCGTAAAGGCCCCAGACCGAAAATCCAAGGAGCGACTGGCCCAGCTAAAACCATCAAGGGAGTCAGCCAAGTTACCCAATCGCCGGTTAATTGAACCATAGACAAAATTAGCCGCCGGATCATAGGCATCAAGCATCAAAGCTTTCTTGGCTAATTCTAAGGCAGCTTGTAATCTGTCAGCTCTTAACTCAAGCTCAGCCAGTCGGGTTAAAGCTCTTATGTGACCTGGCTCTTTTTGTAAGCAGTTTTGATAGGCTCGAATAGCCTCTTTAAAGCGACGTTGACGAGCGAGTTCTTCGCCCATCTGAAAATAACCCTCGGCTGAGTCCCAGTTAAATTCGCTTGGAGCTTTAATGGGTCGGCTAAGTTTGAGAGAAGGCTCATCGCTTCGCCAAATAATTTCCCCCTCGCCCAAAATAACTTCATAATATCGCGCTGTTTGCGGCAAAAATATTTCTTTCTGCCACAAAATAAGAGGATTAAAATTAATTTTATCTTTATAAATAGTCTGACCCTCAACTTCAATTCTAATCTCTTTTTCACCTGGAATTACCGGGCAAAACTCGATGAGAATTTTTCTGTTCTTGGCCCCTCTACTAAATTCCGCTTCATTCATTTTCTCTTCAGTCATCATCTTTGGCGAAAATCTCGGCTTGAAGTTTTGTTGATCAACGCTACCTTTACTTTCAATTTTCCCTCCACTTATCTTTTGAAAATCACTTATTCTTTCTTCGACGTTAAGAGCGCCTGAAGGTGAAGCGGCGACAACTCTTTTCAATCCTTTAATAGGGAACCAGAATTCATGCCAATGAATAACTTGATAGGGCAAAAAGAAAGCATGCTTAAAGGGGGTAAAACTACTGGCTGGAGCTGTCTGATTATAGAGAAAACCCTGTCTCTTATACACATCT
>JAOAFQ010000045.1 GCA_026416195.1 Candidatus Aminicenantota bacterium
TCATTATAATCAACAAAGCCCCAGACAGTAAAAAGATTGAAGCCTTTAGCTGAGCCACGAGTATAACCAGCCATCATCTGCCAATTATGAGATAATCGTTTCTTAATAGTTATTTCTAATCCCTTATAGGTTTCATAAAAATCTGGAATGTTAGTTATGACTCGATCAACGAGACCAACTTTATCGGCTCTCAGGTTATAAACGGTTATAGTTTTACCCTCAGGAGTAACTACTGAAACCGGAGTAAAATCACTTGGTGAAATCGCTTCATTGATTCGGCCGAGTAGATTCTTGTTTTTTCGATAGTAATAATAAGCGCTCAAAGCTACATCTTTGAACAGTTCGTGATCCACGCCTAACGTTATTTCATCTGAATAGGGTCTCGAGCAATTTGGATCCAGTCTGACGCCAACACCACCAAAAACAAAGAGAGGCTCGCTCAATTCATTCTTTTGGGCTATAAGGTCACCATTTTTATCATTCCACAACCTTAAATCGCCGCCAAAAGCGTTAGGATTTAAAGCTTCAGGAAATCGCGTTCCTTCGCTCTGAAGATAACGACAAAGAGTAAATTTTAACGCGGTTTTACCATTGCCAAAAAGATCATAGGTAATTCCAAAACGAGGAACGATGTCTTTCCAATTGGGAATATCTCTCTTCTCGGGAAAAGATCTCGGGCCATAAAAATTTCCTCCCGGGCTACTCTGGGCTGGGTTCCAACCTTCGAAGGCCTCAAATCGAGCTCCTAAATTGAAAGTTAAACGTCTACCGATGGTATAAAAATCTTGAGCGTAGATCGAAAGCACTTGAAACATACTTTTTTGATCAACAGTTGTATTCCAAACCAGGACATAAGCCGGGACTCCATCTAAGAAGTGCATAACCATATCGCCATTACATTTGATGGTATAGGCATTAAGTGCCCGAGCATATTCCAAGCCAAACTTGATCTCATGCGAACCCCCTAACAGCCTTTCAAGATAATATGATATCGAAGCATTCAACTGATGACGGGTGGCGATATTAGTAAAATCATATTCGGCCGCACCAGTCAAAGTTGATCTGACATCGTCGACCTTAGCATAGTCAGTGGGCTTAACCGAAGGTTGGTAAGATAGAGGAAACTTCAAATGCTTGTATCCATAACGAACATCTAAATAAAGGTTTTTAGATAAAAACGAAGTCCATTGTCCTTGAATAATGTGACAAGGCTCAATTTGTCTCCAAGACGCCTTTTCTTCAATAAAGGCATAACCTTCCCGTCTGTAAAACCTATTTTGATAATTGAATAAATACTGAAGCATGAATTTATTTTTTGGGTTGAGCTCGGCTGTAATTTTGGCCAAAAAATTACTTTGATGATTAACATCTACTTCTGGAGAACCATCAGGTCGTTTCATCCCTAAAATCTGTGTGTTTATGACATAAAACCGATAAGAAGTAAAAAACCAGACCTTATTTCTTTTTATAGGACCGCCTAGATTGGCATTAAAATCAAAAATCACATCGACTGGGTTACCTTTCTCAATTCCTTTAGCTTTAAGTTCGGGGGTAACATTATTTCCTTGAAGCTTACCGGGTTCATAAAGAATCGTCGTCGCTCCATGAAGGGTGTTACCACCTGATTTGGTAATCAAGTTCATGTAAACACCGCCTACACTTACTTCAGCTGGCGCTCCACCGGTTATAATTTGGACTTCTTCGAAACTGTCATGGTCAAAATAGAAAGATGTCCACGCCCCATTTGAACCAGGCCAATTTACCGTTAACCCATTTACACTAAATTGTTGTTGACCAGTTGCCCCATGAATGCTTAAGCTACTTTGCTGGGCACTTTCCGTACCCCCAATATTAAATCGATCGGGAATTATGCCTGGCGCCTGCTCTACAACTGTCCATATATCTCGGCCACTAGGGATTTTTTCTAACAGATTTCGATCAATGTTAGTAGCTAAAACTGTACTTTTAGTATCAACCACTGGAGCCGTAGCCATTACAATAACTTCTTCAGTTAAAGCCTCGGGAAAAAGTTGGACATTAATTGTAGCCACAAAATTGGCAGTTAAAGTAATGCCTTTCCTTTCCACTGTCTTAAAACCTTGAAGATTAAAGATAATGTCATATTTTCCTGGCGGCAGAGCTATAAACCTGAAGTTACCAGATTCTGATGTTACTGTTGATTGTTTTCCGGCAATTAGAGCTTCGCTAACAATCGTTACGGTGACTCCAGGTAATGGCCCACCATTTTCATCAGTGACTTGACCGATGATAGTGCCGGTTTGAGTCTGCGAAAAAATATTAGCGACGAAACAAAAAAACAAGATTAACCAAGAAAACGTAAGATTTTTTTTCATCTTTACCCCTTTATTTTTATTTTTTAATTAATATTGATTTACCCCGTTTCCCAATTTGACAAACGCTTTTTCATTAAAATTATTCAGTTTTTTATAATCATCAATACAAAAAAAATCAAGTTTTTAATCAATCAAAACAGACCTCTTGCCTCTATTTTTCCCAAATTAACCATCCAAAAAATTATCCAATGCTTTAAAAGACAAATAGTGGTACCCCTGAAAGCCAAAAAGAAATTAAGGGGAAGCAATTTTCTCCTGAGAAAAGAGAAAGTCTTTTGGTCTTTTTAAAAGGGTTTGGCTTGATTCGTGAGCTAGTTGAAGCGCTGACAAGAAAGAGGCCGAAGAAATATGAGCGAGCGCTATTACGGCCAGTTACCTTTAAGTAAGAGCAAATTAAATAAAACTTGAAAATTTAATTTCCTTTGATTAAATAAAAAAATCTGTAGATTCCAGCTAAAAATTTAAGATTTTTTCAAAGAGTCAAACTAAAAAAGGAAGAAAAGTATTGACATTTGACCTGAAAGAATGATGGTTGATTAATCGAAAAGTCAGCATGAAAAGAACAAGCAATTTTTTGAGCCCCTTGCTTTTGCTTTTCTCCTTAACTTTTCTTTTTATCAATTTCCTTCGGGCCACCAACCTTCCTCCTAATTTTTTTAAAGAAACATCTTTTCTTGAGGAAGCTCATCGCCAATTTAGGTCCAAAGTCCAAACCCTTCTTACTCATCAACGATTCCGCCGCACTCATTTTTCCATCTCCCTCCGCTGGGCCGGCACAGGAGAAATTATCTTTGAACATCGAGCCCATGAACCAATGATTCCAGCCTCCAACATGAAATTAATCACTTCAAGTGCCGCCATTTCCCTTCTTGGGCTTGATTTTGAATATAGAACCCGAGTTGGTCTTAGCGCCAATTCACTCATAATTATCGGATCTGGCGATCCCTTGCTTGGTGATCGAGAAACTGATAAACGATATGGCCGCCAACCCCATTGGCTTCTTGAAGATATTGCTTGCCGCCTTTTGATCAAAGGAATAAATTCAATTCAGCACATAATCCTCGACACCACTGTTTTTGACAATGAGCGGGTTCATCCTACTTGGCCTCAAAATGTTCTTCTTCAAAAATATGCTTGTGAAGTCAGCGGCCTCAATTATAACGGCAATTGCATTGATCTTTCCGTGATAAATCGCCAAGGAAAAACTATCCTGCTCCTTGAGCCTAAAACCAGCTACCTTCGCCTAATAAATGAAACCATAGCTACCTCTGCCCAGGAAAATTGGTTTTCGGTCAGCCGAGGCCCATCACCTCAAGTGCTTACAATTACAGGGAAAGTCAGGTCCCAGGCGGGGCCTTACGCAGTTAGTGTGGCCAACCCGGCTAAGTTTTTTGGAACTTTACTTAAGGAACATTTAATAAAAAAAGGGATCAAAGTAGAAGGAGAAATCAAAGAAGAAGCCTTTGTTTTTGGTGACGATTTCGATTTGTTAGCCGAGTATCGGACTCCTCTAGTGGATGTCCTCCGTCGAGTAAACAAAGATAGCCTTGGCCTAGCCGCCGAAGCCTTGATCAAAACTCTTGGGACTTTCGAACAACCTGAGCGCAAAGGCGGTAGTTGGGAAAAGGGCCAAAAAGTTATCTCTCGATTTCTTCTTGATCTGGGCCTTCCGGAGAGCGAGTTTTTTATCGCCGATGGCAGTGGGCTTAGCCGAGAGAACCGACTCTCAGGATATGTAATTTCTTCGCTTCTTCTTTGGCTTTATCGCCAGCCTTGTTGGCCAATCTTCGAATCAACTTTAGCTGTGGGCGGGGTTGATGGGACGCTGGAAAGTGTTTTTCGAGAGCAACATCTTAGAGGAAGAGTAGTGGCCAAAACAGGTTATATCAATGGAGTCAGAGCCCTTTCAGGGATTGTTCATACAAAAAGTGGCGATATAATTTTTTCCTTTCTGGCCAATAACGCTTCTAATTCGGCCAGAATATTTATTAATACCTTGGTTAAAGAAATGACCAGTTGGGCCGATAATCTCATCACCACCACGTCAACCCTAACCCGAACCTTCCGTCGCCCTTAATCTTACCTTGCTTTAATTCTTCAATTTCTTTTTATAAATCGTCATTTGGTGGTTGATGTCCGCCTTATAACTATAGCTTAAATCTCGGTTTGAAGGCGAAAAGAAAGATAAATATAATTTTTTAGACAAAATTCGCTCAAAGGAGAAACAGATGATAAACCAAAGGAGATGGAGGGTAAATTTTATTTGGTTATTAACCCTTTCTTTTCTTTTTATCTCCATGACCAAGGCTTCCCTGGCCTTTGAACTTAACTTCAATCGAAATCATCTTTATGAGGAAGTGGCCTCCTATTTGAAATGGGTGGCTAAAACCTATCCACACCTCACTAAGCTCCACCTTATTGGCAAGAGCTATCTGGGCAAAGACCTGCTTGTTCTTGAAATCACTAACCAAAAAAATGGAAGGGCAATCGAAAAACCTGGTTTTTGGATTGATGGTAATCTGCATTCAAGTGAAGTGATGGGAGCTGAAGTCTGTCTTAAAATGATTGAAACCATGATCACTCAATATGGAAAGGATCCCTTTATCACCCACATTGTTGATACTAGAACAACCTATATCATGCCG
>JAOAFQ010000055.1 GCA_026416195.1 Candidatus Aminicenantota bacterium
AGATGTGTATAAGAGACAGGGCTGTTTCGCCACCATGTAAACTCCCGAGGCACAAACTTTGCCCTGATGGATGCCACTAACCAATCCAGCCAAAGCCACAGGCAGGCAGGCGACAAAGATCTGCCACCCTTGGTGAAGAGTAACCGGGGCAAGAGTGGCGCCTGTAACTCCGATTTTAAGAATCACCAAAAAGGCGCTAAGAAAACCATAAATTCCCTGAGTTCCTGGAAGGGCCACTAAAAGCAACAGACTCCCAAACTTTTCTGGATCTTCGCTCATCACCCCAGAAGCCGCTTGTCCGGCTAAACCAACGCCAATGGCCGAACCTATACCAGCAAAAATCGCGGCCGCGGCGGCTCCCGAGAAAGCCAAGACTAAACCAATTTCCATCGCTTACCTCCTAATATGCCCGAAATTACCTCTTCTCTATTGAAATTCCACATACTTTCCCTGTAATGAAAAAGGTTTGAGCGGCCTACCCCCGGCTTCGTAAAATTTGGTAAAAAACTCGACAAATTGTAGCCGCATCGAATGAACAAAGCCACCCAAAAAACTAATAGCTAAATTAAATAGATGCCCGCCCAAGAAGATGATCGGCGCGGCCAACCAACCCACAATTGGAATTTTTAAAGCTGTACCCACTAGCGTATTAACAACCATGGCGATAACGCTGGTTGATAATCCTAAGGCTAAAAGACGCGAATAGGAAAGAATATCACCTAAATATTTGGAGATATCGTAAAGACTATAAAGTCCACTTAGCAGTCGCAGTAAAGGATTTTTTTTGCGGCTGGAAAAAAGAACAATTAAAGAAGCACCACCAAGGGCAAAATAACCTAAAAGCTCAATTTTTTTCCAGCCATAGAGTACAAGGGAAGGTAAAAGAATAAGCCAGCCGATTTGAGCCAATGCTTGGGCTAAATTTTTATTCCTTCGCCAATTATCAACAATCTTAAGGAAAGTTCCAAACCAGACCTGAATAAAGCCTAAAGTCAACGCTAAAAGAAGAAAACTTACGGGTTGAGTTAAAGGGTCAATCAGTAAAAGCTGACGAATAGGATAACCAAACCAGCCACCAACTAGGGTTCCGCAAACCACAGTTGAAATTCCCAAAGCCAACATTAAGCGACTGAAAAGTAAAGTTGAACCTCGGGGCTTAGCTTTGATCATAAAAAGCCAACTTAACCAAGCCACTAGCAATCCATAACCTGCTTCACTGACACATAAACCTACATAAATAAAAAAGAAAGGAGCTAAAGCTAAAGTGGGGTCAATTGTCCTCGGCCGAGGTAGACCATAAAGATTTGTCACCACTTGGAAGGGCTCAATTAAAGGCGGGTTTCTAAGAACTACGGGCGGTTCTTCCTCTTCGGTGGGGGGTCGATGAAATAAAGCCAAATTATCCTCAAACAAAGTCAATTTTTTTTTCAATCCAGGCAACTTGTCCTTTTCAATCCAACCTTGGAGAAAAACAGTCTTTTCAGTCTCAGCTAAATGGCCATAGGCCTGGATTCGTTGCTGTTCATTCTCGAAAACATCAAGGACAATCATCAATTGAGGCAAAAGAGAGCTCACCTCTTGGCTTTCCTTTTCGATCGCTAAAAGGATTTTCTTTTTCTCTTCTATCTCAGTTTCAAGATGAGAAATAATCTCTTCTATCGTCTCTTTGGCTTGAGCTTTTTTTAAAATGGTTTCGGGCACAAAAAAGAAAGAAGCTTTCTCTTCTTTTAACTTATCTTCAATTTCTTTGGAAGCTTTACGCCAGAACAAAATAAGTAAATAGGCATTCTTTTTATCTAAATTAATCATATATAACCAAAGAGGCTGCTCCTTTTCAAATTCGATTAGTGAAGCTAAATGTGACCGCGGCAATCGAACGAGGAAAATTCCCCAACTTTCAGTTCCTTTTAGAAAGGGGAGTGGAAAATCAAGCTTTCGCCATGGTTCAAGAATTTCTTTTTCCTTTTCTAAAGCTTTAATCTCCGTTTTAATTTCCCGGCAGCTAGCTTCAAGTTTTTCAATTCTTTCAATTAAGCCAGTCCAGTCTTGATTTAAAAGGGCTTGCCTTTCTTGACGGCTAAGAAGAGGTTTCGCTTTGAACCACCTTTCTCCTAGTCGATTTTTTCTCCAAAGAGAAAGATAGTTAATGGCTTGTCGAAGCCGAAAAAGAAGAGGTTCAAAGCTTATAGCAGGTTTTTTTCCTGGATTTAGGCTCAGCTTAGATGAGACCTCTTCGATTTCGACGAGACCAGCTTCCTGAAGCTCAATTAAAAGGTCATCTTTAATCGAATTTGAGGCAATGATTTCAATTCTTTCAACTTGAGCTAAGGCCATTAGCCCACCTGATTGCCTTTTATTTCTTGGATAATCTGTTGGCGAATAGATGGCCAAACGAGAGGGAATTTTTCTTTGGCTATATTTTCTATTTTTTCAATTTCTTGCTGGGTTTCCTTTTCGATTGCCTCCACTTGCTTTCTCGCCTGAATGAGAATCGCTTGCTTTCTTCTTTCCGCCTCTTCCTTAGCTTGAGCCAAAATTTGCTCGCTCATAGCTTTGGCCTTTTCACTGGCCTCAGCTATGATTTGCGGAATTTCTTTAGTTTGAACCAATTCTAAAAGGGCTTTAGCTCTAGCTTCAGTCTCTTTTATCTTTTGAATAGCTTCCAGAGCCGTTAATTCTTTTTCAGTCATAATTGACCTAAGCTTCCTTTCTAGAATTATTAAATCTCGTCCTTTTCTAAATTATTTATGGACTAAGCCACTCAAAAGCTTTTAATTATAGCTAAAGCTTTCTTTTTTTTAAAGCAATCTAAAAAAGAGCTCTAGGCTCAAGATGATAAGCTCGGAAAGGAAGAATTAGGTTTTTTTGATATCTTCTTTTTTTTAATGGAGGGGAAACAGGTTGAAAAAAAATCACGTAGCCGCCATGTTTTTGAACTAACTCAATCAATTTAATTCCGCTTGCTTCTTCCTCAAGATGCAAGACAAGACGAACACGCCCTTTAGGAAAGCTTAAAAGTAATTCTTCCAAAGAAAGCAATTGGCTTTCATCCAGGAAGCGGCCATCTAAATGAAGCCAAGCCTTTTCTTTAGCCAGCTGAATTAACCAAGCATCGACGCCACCATAATGGTAATAAACAAACCAAGAATGACCTAAGCGACAATCAGCAGCGAGATGAGCTAAGACCTCAGGGTCAAAGGTTTTCTTTCTCCCAGAAAGGTGAAGATCAAGACCTCCCCGGGCTAATTGGTGAAGGGCAGAAAGCGCCTCAGTCCCTCTACTTTCTCTTTCTTCACCTTGAAAAGCAAAAATGACGGGCCGACGGACACGACTGGCCACTTTTTTTAAGAGCAACAGATCCGACCAAGTCCGGCCTGTTTCAGCGTAACTTACTATGATAGCCCGTCTCAAGACCAACCATTCCAGCTCAGCCAAAGAAAAGCAACCTGTGTCGATTAAAATTAAGGCTTTTTTCCTGGAAGAAAGATGTTCGGCCAGATCCATCGCTTCCAGCCAAGAAATCTGGTCGTCTCGGAGAATGATTTTTTTCCTCGAAGAAACAATCGATTCAAAATTGGTCCAAAGGAAATTACTCATTGTTGCCTCAAAAGGCTATAATATGGCAAAAATGGTCTTTTCTGTAAAGCCTCAATTAATTTAACAATCATTAATTATTTTATTTTTCAAACTTGAATAAAGCCTAACTTTTTACCTATGATGGAAAGAGAAAGATGAAATCAGTTGTTCTTTTTTCAGGCGGGCTCGATTCGACCACCCTTATTTTTTGGGCCTTAGCCCAGGGAAAAGAAATTCAAGTCCTCAGTTTCGATTATGGTCAACGTCATTCCCTCGAACTTGAACTAGGGCGCAAGCTTTGTGATCAGCTTGGCTTACTTCAAGATATCATCAAAATTGATTTAAGACCAATTGTTTTTTCCGCCCTAACTGATCCAGAAATGGATATTCCCTCATTCGATAATCAAACTAAAAAACCTCATGGTCCACCTGCGACTTATGTTCCCTTTCGAAACGGAATCTTTCTTTCTTTAGCCGCCGCCTGGGCTGAAACGAGGTCAATTGAAGAAATCCTTTGTGGTTTCCATGTTCTCGACTCGCCTGATTATCCTGATACGACCGAAAGCTTTGTTCAGGCTATGGAAGAAGCCATCAATCGAGGGACCAAGGCTTCTTTTGGTCTTTTCCGGTTCAAAATTGTCTGTCCCTTTTTGAAATTAAAAAAGACCGAAATTCTCCGCCTTGGTTTAAGCCTTGGAGCCGATTACTCTTACTCAATTTCTTGTTACCGAGGCCAAGAAATTCCTTGTTTTAAGTGCCCCGCCTGTCATTTTCGCCAACAAGCTTGGGATGAGGTCGGCGAGGAGGATCATCTTCTTCGACGCCTCAGAAAGGAAGGGAAACTTTGAGCTGGCTACTGCGAATTCGAGAAACCTTTCAGGCGGCCCATTATCTCAAAGATTATGGGGGTAAATGCGAACGAACCCATGGCCATACCTTCAAGGTAGAAGTAGTGGTGGAAGTAAATGAACTTAATCCAACTGGGATTGGCCTCGATTTTGCCGAAATTAAGAAAATGGTTAGCGAAATCCTTCCCGATCATACTCATCTTAATGAGGTTTTTCCCTTTAATCCTTCAGCTGAAAATCTAGCTCGGTATTTTTTCGAGGCGCTAAAATCCAAATTACCTCTCCGTGAAGTTACGGTTTGGGAATCAGATGATGCGGCCGCCACTTACACTGAAAATCGTTGAAATTTTTGCTTCCCTTCAAGGTGAAGGGTTACGTCAAGGAGAACCAACCATTTTCGTCCGGTTGGCTGGCTGTAATTTTCGCTGTTCTTTTTGTGATACTAAAAAAGCTTGGCGAGGCGGTCAGGAAAAAAAGATTGAAGAAATTATAGCTGAAATCTTAAATGAACATAAGAAATTACCTACTCTTTGGGTCTGTTTGACCGGTGGTGAACCTCTTCTTCAACCTCTTCGACCTCTGGCCCGAGCTATCAAGGAGGCTGGCTTTTACTTACAAATTGAAACCAATGGCTCCCTTAAACCTTCAGTGCTAGCAGACTGGTGGACAGTCTCGCCCAAACCACCTGATTTCTATCTCCATCCTGAATTTAAAAAAAAGGCTAAAGAAATCAAGCTCGTCGTGACTCGCGAGCTTAATCTTGAAATCATTAGAAGATTTAGGCGCCTTGTCCCTGAAAAAACCCCCATTATTTTACAGCCTCAATCAGCCAGGCGATGGAGTGAAAAGAAGGCTCTTTTTTTAATCAAAGCAGGCTGCCAGCACCAAATTAAAAATCTTCGACTTATGATCCAGCTTCATCGTCAACTTCAAATTCCCTGAGATTTAAGAGAATGGCCTTCAGGCAGGAGAAGATTTTTTAGTCAGGCGACGCCACCAAAGACCGGAACGAGTCAACGAAAAACCGAAAAGGACAATTAAGCCACCTAATCCTTGAATGATGGTGATTCTTTCATTTAAAGTAAAATGGGCTGTTAGCAAAGCCACTAAGGGTGTAAGATAACTATAAATTGCCGTTCGACTATTGCCAACTGACCGAAGAGAATTGTACCAAATGACAAAGCTTATTCCTAGGGCAAAAACAAAGGAAAAAACTAAAGCTAGCCAACCCTTCCAAGAGATGTTAGACCAAGAAAAATGTTTGATATCGAGAAATCCGAAAGGAAGATAAAAAAGCGTTCCAGCCATCATCGTTAGGGCGGCCAGCTTAGCTGGTGACATAATTTCAAGGTAGGGCCGAGAATAAATAGTATAACCAGCCCAACATAAATTAGCTAATAGAATTAAAATATCCCCCTGCAGTGAACGGGAGGAAAGAGAAAAGTCACCACTCCTTTGGGTAATAACTAAATATAAACCAAAAAGAGACAGAAAGAGACCAAGCCAGTTTAAACGGGCTAGGTGTTCGTGTTTTAAAAGGGTGCTGAGCAGAGCAATAAAAAGGGGCGAAGAAGTCATGATAAGAGAAGCATTAGAAGCGGTAGTTAGGCTCACTCCTTTTATAAAAAAAATTTGATATAATGTATTACCTAGAAATCCGATAAATACTATAGAATATAGATTAAATTTAGGAACCGAGATCTTTTCTCCAGTAATTATCAAATAAATTAAAAGAACAAAAGAGGCGCCGACGAGGCGAAGAAAATTAAAGAAATAGGGCGGAAATTCAGTTAAAGCTATTTTAACTATGCTCAGATTAATTCCCCAAATAAGAACAGCTACAAACATCAATAAATCGCTTTGGCGCCAGCGAGAAAAAAACCAACCTGAATTTCCATCGACAATGTTATTGTTTTCTTTTTTAAGTGTCTTCATCTTTTTTCAGTCGCCTTGACCTCAACTTTTTCCTTTAAAGAATTTATTACTTTTAAAGCCCTCACTTAGGAAGCGATCAGATTTTAAAGAGATGGATAACTAGCGAGCCTTGCTTTTCGGCCGGGGGTATGAAGCTGTTACCACTGACTTAATTCCTCCTCGAGGATTAAATTCGCCAATAACCACGGCTCTCACGGGCTGACAGGCTTTAACCACATCTTCAAGAATTCGATTGACCGCATTCTCATAGAAAATACCTAAATTACGGTAAGCCAAAATATAAGTTTTAAGCGATTTCAGTTCCAAACAACGGTCCCGAGGTTCATAAATTATAGTTATCTTGCCAAAATCAGGTAATCCAGTCTTTGGACAAAGGGAAGTATATTCAGGAATTTCAATTTTAATCTCATAGCCCGGGAACTGATTGGGAAAGGTTTCAATTTCAGGCAAGGAAGCATCAAGCCCCGCTTTGGCTTCTTTTTCTGTCATTCGAAAGTTTTTCTTTATTTCTTCCATTCTTTTTTCATTTAATTAATTAAATAAATATACTCTATCCTAGCGCTTTAAGCAACAAGCGGGCTATCCTCTTTCAATCAAAAAACCAAGCTAGGCTGCTAGCAATTCATTAAGTGAAGACAAAGGTAAAATTTCCTTGCCTTTAAGCGAAAGTTAGGTTATTCTATGACCTCAAGAGAAATTTTCCCGCAAAAGCTTAGAGGTTTTAAAAATGAAAGAATGTCAAGAAAAGAAGAATCTTCGTCAATGCACCTGTACCTATGAGCCTTGCTCTCGAAAAGGCCTTTGTTGTGAATGTCTAGCTTATCATTGGCGGCATCGAGAATTACCAGGCTGTCTGTTTCCTCCAGAAGTGGAAAGAACCTATGATCGCTCTCTGGCAAGGTTTTTGTCTGTTTACGAGAGACGTTAGACCTGAATTAGCTTATGTTTTTAAAAAAAAATTCTGGCCAGGTTGAAAAATTGAATCAAGCTGGCCGGTTTATTTACGGGCCAGTTCTTTCTAGGCGGCTTGGGCTGTCCCTGGGGATTGACATCCTGCCGCCTAAAACCTGCAATTTCAATTGCCTTTATTGCCAACTTGGCCCAACAAAAAAAATAATTGAAAAAAGGCATCCCTATTATCGAGTAACCGATATTATTGAGGCTCTTAAAACTGCCCTTGAGCATTTACCCCGAATTGACTATCTAACCTTCTCTGGTTCAGGAGAACCAACTCTTAATACTCATCTTGGGAGATTAATTCGAGAAATCAAGCAAAGGACAACCAAACCAGTGGCTGTCTTAACTAATAGTCTGCTCCTTAAAGAAAAGGAAGTCCGAGAAGAGTTAGCTTTAGCCGATCTCGTCGTCCCTTCCCTTGATGCCGCAGAGCAATCTCTTTTTCTCCAAATAAATCGGCCTAATCCAGCGGTTCATATTGATGGGATAATTGATGGCTTGATTCGTTTCCGAGAAGAATTTCATGGTCAAATCTGGTTGGAAGTAATGCTAATTAAAGGAATGAACGATAAACCAGAGCCTCTTTTAAAACTTAAGGATGCTATCGCCAAAATTCGACCCCATAAAATTCAGTTGAATACCGTGGTCCGCCCACCCGCTGAAGCTTGGGTTGAGCCTCTCGGAAAAGAAGAAATGGTCGAAGTTTCAAAAATTCTAGGTCCCTCAGCTGAGGTAATCATAGAAGCAACTAAGAGGGTTGATTTAGAAAAAAGGGAAAACCTGGAAAATTCCATTCTGTCCATTCTGAAAAGAAGGCCAGCCTCAGAAGAAGAATTGGCTAGTCTTCTTAGCGAATCAAAAGAAAAGGTGCAACAAGTCCTGGAGAAACTTCTCGCTGAGAAAAAAGTCCAAGTTAAAGACCACTATCATCGCCGCCAATTTGAATATTTTTGGAAAGGAAAATGAACCCTTTGGCTGAAATGGACAAGGACTTTCTTCTTGAATGGCTACGAGAGGCGGCTTTGAATTGGCTAACCCATGATGGTCTCTGGTTTAGGGCAGTTGAGGAAGAATTTGGGTTGGAAACAGCTATTTATCTTGATAAAAAAGCCTGGGAAAAATTTAGTGTCATTGAGGCTAAAAGGATTATTAAAAGAATTAATCTTCCAGAAAATGGGGGAATACCTGCTTTAGCTAAAGCTTTAAATTTTCGTCTCTACGCTCAAATTAATGACCAAGCCATTACCGAGATAAGCTCAAATCATTGTATTTTTGAAATGAGAACTTGCCGTGTTCAAGAAGCTCGGAAACGCCAGGGATTACCTGATTTCCCCTGCAAAGAGGTGGGCTTAATTGAATACAGCGGCTTTGCCCGAACAATTGACCCCAGGATTAAAACCCGCTGTCTCTTTTGCCCACCTGACCCTCATCCCCCCGAAGCCTGGTGTCGATGGGAATTCCGAATCGATTGACGATGCGAAATAAAAAAAGCGACAATTTATTTTCAAAATAAGATGGGGCGTCTTCCTTTTTTTAAGGAGGGAAAAGATAATGTTTGATACCAGCCAATTTCCTAAGGCTAAGAAATATTGGTATAACGGCCAATTTTATGACTGGGATCAAGCCCCGATTCATCCGATGACCCATGGCCTTCACTATGGAACGTCTGTTTTTGAGGGTATCCGGGCCTATCCGACGGTTAAAGGCCCAGCCATTTTTCGGCTGAAGGAGCACATTGACCGCTTCTTTTACTCGGCCGGGGTAGCCAAAATGAGCTTGCCTTGGAGCCGAGAAGAAATTGGTCAAGCGATTAAAGAAGTTATCAAGGTTAATAATCTCACCTCAGCTTACATCCGTCCTCTGCTTTTTTATGCCTATGGCAATTTAGGTCTAGTGCCTAAATTTTGTCCTATTCATCTAGTTATTGGCGCTTGGGAATGGGGAGCTTATCTCGGTGATAAAGCTCATGAGGGAGTAACCGTATATATCTTGCCTTGGCGTCGCCTTCACTGGAGTCAACTTGATATGTCAGCAAAACTGGGAGGTATGTATATTCAATCGACTATTTGCGGTCTAGAGGCCCGGATGAAAGGAGCCGACGAAGCTGTTTTTTTGAATCTTGAAGGCCGAATTGCAGAAGGGCCTGGCGAAAATATTTTTATTATCAAAGATGGGCTTTTGATCACCAATGATCGCCGAGAATCAATTCTTGAAGGTATTACCCGTTCTTCTTTGCTCGAAATCGCGGCCGATCTCGGTTTTAAAACATCTGTTAATCCTATTTCCAAAGAACAATTTTTAGGAGCCGATGAGGCCTTCTTCTGTGGGACTGCCGTTGAAGTCGTGGCTATTACTCAAGTTATTGATGCCTCAGAAGGCGAGCCAAAGAAATATCTTATTGGTTCGGGTCAAGTCGGGCCGTATACTTTAAAATTAAAAGACGCCTACCATCAATGTGTCCGGGGGCAGAACCCAGCCTATGAAAAATGGCTAACTTATGTTTATGATTAAACAGTTGGTTCTTTCAAGCTAGTTATTTTTTGGGCCTCCTGACAAATTATTTCCCAGGCTTGGCGAACATGTTTTTCCTGGGTTGTCCAAGTGGCCACCACGAATCTCAAAGTGTAGCGACCTCGAAGAAGGGTATGGGTTAAAAATATCTTACCCGAAGAGTTAATCCTTTCATGCAAAAGCCGATTTATTTGATTAAGCTCTTCTTCGGGCCGACCGTCTTTCATTCGAAAGCAAACTAAGCTGAAATAGGTCGGGGCCAGAATTTCAAAAAGAGAATTCCCTTCAAGCCAGGAACGAAAGAGCTGAGCTAATCGGATATGCTCTCGAACCATAGCTTGCAAGCCGCTCGTTCCATAAGCTCTTAGGACAAACCAGAGCTTGAGGGCTCTAAATCTTCGGCCGAGTTGAATTCCCCAATCACGGAAATTTTTAACCATGCGGTCTTGAGCTGTTTTTAAATATTCAGGTTGCATCGAAAATGCTTGAACATATTTTTCTTCATCTTTAATAAAAAAGGCTGAACAATCAAAATTAGTTAGCATCCATTTATGGGGATTAAAAACAAAGGAATCTACATATTCCAGGCCATCGAGCATCCATTTCATTTCTGGCAAGATAGCCGCAGTGCCAGCATAGGCGGCATCAACATGAAGCCATAGTCCATAACGGGCACAAATCTCACCAATTGGCTTTAAAGGGTCAATGGCTCCTGAAGAGGTAGTTCCTAAGGTGGCTACCACGCAAGTAGGTAAAGCTCCTCTCTTAATATCTTCCCTAATTTTTTCTTCGAGGGCTTCAGGAATCATCGCAAAATTATCATCAGTCGGAATATAACGAAGATTTTCCCGACCATAACCAGCAATTTTAACCCCCTTTTCCACGCTCGAATGAGCTTGGTCAGATGTATAAATAGTCATCTTCTGCTCAAAACCTCGCTGGTTTACCCTAAAATTGGAGGCTTTCTCTCGAGCTGCGATCAAGGCACAAAGAGTCGAAGTCGAGGCTGTATCTCTGTCTCTTATACACATCT
>JAOAFQ010000166.1 GCA_026416195.1 Candidatus Aminicenantota bacterium
AATCAAGGGGGTGCAAGTCTTAGCACCGCATGGCCCCATGCCAGCCCGAGTGATGGTTTTTATCTCGTTGATATCTCTAATTCCCTCTCGAATGAGTCGCCGAATTTCGGCGGCTGAAACCCGTTCACATCGACAAATGATGGCTTCATCAGCCGTCGAGGGAATTTCTTCGTTTGTCGAAAGCGGTTCTTCAATTGGAGATAGCTGCAGACCACTAACCTTCTTAGCCAATTGCTTTGGGACCTTAACTTTAACCAATATAGTTCGATCAAATCCCTTAACTGATTTGATGGATTGGACTCGAGCTCGGGCTAAAGGCCGGCCTTCAATATCCACAACCGTAATCTCATCCCCCGGTTTGATTATTTCTTTGATAAGCTCAAAGGGAATGGTTACTTCAGGAAATTCAGGATCTTGGCGATAATCGACCAAAGTAATGGCCAATCCAGGGCAAAAAGCTACACAACGTTCACAGCCAGTGCAACCTTTGCCATCTTTCTCTTCATAATAAACTGGAATTTTTCGGATATCTTCTTTATTCACTTCAATTAATTTTCGAGGGCAAACATAGGCGCAAGGATCACAAGGAATTTCTTGCAAACAATGAATTACCGGGAACACTCCCTTTTCTTTTTGAGGAAAGAACTCAGGATAAATTTGGCCCGGTTTTGATTTGAGAATATCGGCCGTTTCATACCAAGAAGCGGGAATTTCACCTTGATAAACGCCAAGTGCTCGGGCAATCTCTAAGCCTCTGATCTTACCGGAGAAGATGGCCGCTGAAGCTTCGGCAATTTCTTCAGCATCGCCAGCCACAAAGGCTTTCAATCCGAATTCTTTGGCTTTTAAATAGAATTCATTTACTGGATCCAGACCGACCGCGATTAAAATGGTGTCGCAGAGAAAAGTTTTTTCAGTTCCTTTAATAGGTTGAAAATGGTCATCGACCTGGGCCACGGTAATTGATTCGACCGCTTCTTTCCCGTTAGCTCTGAGGACTGTATGCGAAGTAAGGATGGGGACACCTAATCGGGCCAGTTTATCTTTATGAACTTTATAGCCCCCACATTCAGGCATTATTTCAGCTAAACCAACTACCTTGATGCCGGCCTGAATCGCGTGATAACCGGCAATTAAACCGACATTACCGCCGCCGACGATAAATAATCTTTGAGTAGGTCGAACCAAATCCCGATTTACCAGGGTCTGAAAGGCCCCGGCGCCATAAACTCCAGGTAAAGTATTACCTGGGAAGGCTAAGGATTTTTCCCTGGCCCCAGAAGCGACAAGGAGAATCCGGGGTTGAATAAGAACATATTCTCGACCTTCCCTTAAAACTCCAACTTTTTGGTCACTATAAACCGCAAGAGCCGTACTCTGTAACCACACTTTAACCTTAGAATATTTACTGAGTTCTTGGGCTAATTTGGTGGCGATGTCAATCCCTCTGGTTCCGGCAAAGACAGCTTCAACTGAGCCGAAGAAACGGTGAGTTTGAAGAACGAGTTTGCCCCCAAGGCGGTGCTTATCATCAATCAATAAACAATCCACGTCTAACTTACCTAGCTCAATGGCGGCAGAAAGGCCAGCTGGGCCGCCGCCAATGATCAAAACGGACACCTCAATTTCAGGGACAGGCTGGAAATTTAGAGGAATTTCTGGATCAACTAAAGGCAGTTCAGGTAGTCCTTGAAGAGGGATGATTTTCATTTCAGGCTTAATAAGTTCCATGCAAGCTTTCACGGGATAACCATTAGCAAGAACAAGGCACTGAGCGCACTGTCCATTGGCACAAAAGATTCCTTGAGGCGCCCCATCTTTGTGATGGAAACTAAAAATTCTCACGCCGTTGGCAAAAAGAGCTGAAGCAATAGTTTCTCCTTCTCTGGCCAAAAATTCCTGTCCATTCCAGTAGAATTTAAAAAAAGGTTTTTCGGGAATGGTTAAGATAGGGTGTTGGTAAAGGCGATTATCTATCAATAAAGGCTCCTTTAATATTTATTATTAAAAGTCAGTCATAAAAAAGCCTAGTAATTAAAGGCTTCATTATAACAAATGAATGTAATAAAGAGAAAGAGAATAGCCTTGGCTTTGTTGACTTTTAGGCCATCAATAATTATGATGAAAAATCTCCCATGAAAGAAAAATTGAAAGTAGCATTGGTTACCCCTGAATTTTCGCCATTGGCTCGCTCAGGCGAACTGGCAGATGTGGCCTCCTCTTTGCCTCGTTTTTTGGCCCAAGAGGGTCTTGAAGTTATGGTTTTTATGCCTCGCTACCGTCGACCAGAAATAGAGTCTTGGCCAATGGAGGTTGTTCAGCCTGAACTCTGGGTTCCCCTTGGACTAGAAAAAGTAAAAGCTTCGGTTTATAAAAGTGAACCTGGTCGATTTGCTCTTTATTTGATTGATAATCCACGTTTCTTTTATCGACCTGAAATTTATGGACCAGCCTCAAGTGGTTATTTAGATAATGATGCCCGCTTTATCTTTTTTAATCGAGCTGTTCTTGAATTTCTTCTTCAGAATAAAATTGAGGTTAACCTTATTCATTGTCATAACTGGCCAACAGCCCTCATCCCAGTATTTCTCCGAACCCATTATAAGGATTTCCCTCTTTTTAAATCGGTCGCCACAGTTTTTACTATTCATAATGCCGCTTACCAAGGTGAATTTCCCCCTGAAAGTCTGAAATTTACGGGTCTAAATTGGGATTATTTTACCCCACAGCGGCTATCTCTTAACGGTCGGTTTAATTTTCTTAAAGCTGGTCTGGTTTTTGCTGACATAATCAATACGGTTAGCCGAACTTACAAAAAAGAAATTGAAAAAGAGGCAGCTTCCAATGAACTAAGTTTAATTCTTCGGGGTCTTCAAGATAGATTTTTCAGTGTAAGGAGTGGAATCGATTATGAAATCTGGAATCCAGCCCATGATCCCTATTTATCTGCTAGCTACACGGCTGAAAATTTATCGGGCAAAAGGCTATGTAAAGAGGACTTAATTAGGGAACTTGGTTTAGTTTTGAATTTGCAAAAGCCTCTGCTTGGCCTAGTAGCCTATTTTTCCCCACTTAAAGGAATAGATTTAGTCCTTAAAAGTCTGAATTCAATTATGAAATTAGATTTGTCTTTTGTTATTTGTGGGCAGGGCGATGAAACTTTGGCCGCGGAATTAAAAGAGGCTTCTCGTCAATTTTTAGGTCGGTTGGTAGTTAAAACCGAGATGAGTGCGGCCCTGATGCACAAGATTTTTGCAGGTTGCGACCTTCTTTTGATCCCTTCAAGAGAAGAGCCTTGTGGGTTAAATCAATTTTATGCTTTTCGTTACGGGACAATACCCGTCGCTCGAGCCATTGGCGGTTTAAAAGAAACAATTTTGCCTTTTGATCTTGAGACTCGTCGGGGCAATGGTTTTGTTTTCCGAGCCTTTAGTCCAACAGCCCTTCTTAAGGCGCTTAAAAAAGCCATTTCGGTTTATAATCAATCGGCCATTTGGACGGAGCTGGTGAAAAATGTTATGAAGCAAGATTTTTCCTGGTCAGTTCCCGGCAAAGAATATATTCAGCTTTACCATAGGGCCATTGATTATCGGAAAGGAGTTAAACAAAAATGAGTGAAGTAATAGCCATTTCTGAGGCGACCTTTGAAAGTGAAGTTCTGAAGGCTGACATCCCAGTTTTAGTTGATTTTTGGGCTCCCTGGTGTGCCCCTTGCTTAGCCCTGTCCCCAATAATTGAGGAAATAGCCAAAGATTTCAGCCATAAGATCAGAGTGGCTAAAATAAATGTCGATGAAAATCCCATAATTTCGCAGAAATATGGGATACGAGGCATTCCTACCCTTATCTTTTTTTCCAAAGGCAAAGTTGAGGAAATTTTAGTTGGCTTCCAGCCAAAAGAAAAAATTGTGGAAGTGCTCTCGAGGTTAATTTGAAAGGTTCATACGACGTTATCATTATTGGGGCTGGTCCAGCCGGCTTAGCAGCGGCTATTTATACTGGGCGAGCTAGGCTAAAAACCCTCATTCTAGAAAAGGCCATTCCCGGTGGTCAAATTATGCTAACCGATTGGATAGAAAATTATCCGGGTTTTCCTGAAGGAATTGCTCCATTTGAGCTTATGGATAATTTTCGTAAACAAGCTCTACGTTTTGGGGCTGAAATCGAAAATGATGAAGTTCAATCTCTTGAAAGGAAGGGAAAAGAATGGTTGGTTCATGGTCGGCGAGATGACTATTTGGCCAAAGCCATAATCATTGCCACCGGTTCAACTTATCGTCGACTCGGCTTGGAAAAAGAGGTTCGCCTTATCGGTCGAGGGGTATCTTACTGTGCTACCTGCGATGGCGCTTTTTTCCGCGACAAAGTAGTGGCGGTGATCGGTGGGGGGGATAATGCTTTAACCGAAGCTTTGTTTTTGACTAAGTTCTGTCGCCAAGTTTATATAATTCATCGCCGACAAACCTTTCGAGCAGTTCGAATTTTGCAAGAAAGAGTTGCCGCCAATGAAAAAATTGTCGTTCTCTGGAATTCAGTAGTTGAAGAGATTCTAGGCGAAAACAAGGTGGAGGCTTTAAAAATAAAAAATGTGCTAAATAAGGAAGAGAAAATTCTTCCGGTGGATGGTGTTTTTATTTCTATTGGGATGGAACCCCAATCGGCTTTCCTTCGGGGAGTTGTTGAAATGAATGAATGGGGACAGATTAAAGTAAATCGGAACTTGGCTACCAACCAGCCTGGGCTTTTTGCTGCGGGCGATGTCATCGAAGACTGTCCCCGTCAGGTCGCTACCGCAGTCGGAACTGGAGTGGCCGCAGCTATAGCTGTGGATAAATATCTTAGTTCGCTAGAGACGAATTAGGCCTTCGCTTTCAAAATTCAGGGGGATGATTTAAGTAGCCAATTAATCTGTCATAATGGCGGTTTAATTAAAAAAAGGTTTTATTTTTTTTTTTTTTTTGGAATCTTTTTTTTTAAATCTTTAAGATTTTTTTTTTGTTTTTTTATTTTTTTTTAAGTTT
>JAOAFQ010000181.1 GCA_026416195.1 Candidatus Aminicenantota bacterium
TTACATATTCTTCGATATCGTCAACAATTAAAATTCTCATAACAAAAAATAGTGCAAGTTTCATGCCAAATTATCAGGACTATTTGAATACCGAGGTTTTATTCTCTTCTAACGGTATTTTTAATCTAATAAAACACATAATAATTATATTATGTTACATTACTGCCACATTCTACCATTACCCAACTTTGCCTTTAAGGCGGGAATGATTCAACCCATTTTAATTAAATTGGAATTGGCTTTTCGAATGAGATCAAACCTTATTTTTAGAAAAATATGAGGGAGGGCTGCCAAATGTTACTCAAGAACAAAAAACGTTATGAAGCATTTTTTATGTCGTTTCTTATGCTTTAAGCAAATTTCAGTTATGTCAATAAAACTTAGCGTTTTTAAAAACTACTTTAGTTAGTGTAGTGATGAACTAATTCCTTATCATGGCTTTTTCGCATTTTTTTATTTAAAAAAAGAAATACTACTATAATAATTAAGCTTAAATCATTTAGTAAGACAATGGCCCTGTCAAATTTTGGTCGCAATTTCGCCATCGTAATCTCTCCATTTTTTCTCTTAATTAGCCCTTGAGCGAGGCAGTTTTCTAACACTGGAGCAAGCTTTTCTGCTTCGTTATAAGCATAATCATTAGCCCAGTCTTCTGTCGCTTCCATAAGATAAGAAACCACTAACCTTAAATATGAATCGACCGAAGGGAAAAAGCCAACTACCCGACTTTCCGCCTAATCTCCCGATTTGTTCTCTCCAAAACATTGGTCGATGATATTCGTTTCTTATCTATTTCAGGGAAATTGTAAAATTGAAGGCTATCTTCTAACCCCTCCTCCAAACCTCGCTTGTTTCTGGATATTTCTTCTCATCTTCCTCGATAACAAGAGAAAACAGCTTCTCAGCCCTCGTTCTGTCCACCTGAAGCCAAATCTTCATCAATTTCTCAGCTAAACGAGCTTTATTGCGCGAAGCTACTTTCGCCAAAATATTCCTCATAAAATGAACCTTGCACCTCTGCCACCCCCCTAACCATTCCTTCTTAATTGCCTGCTGAAGACCTTGATGACCATCGGAGATAAACAACTTGACCCGCATCGCCCCACGGCGTCTAAGCTTCCTCATAAAGTCGCGCCAGGAGTGCTTCGTCTTATCCCACCTGGATTCAACCGCCAAGACCTCCCTCTGACCCTCAACATTCACCCCATAGGCTATCATGATTGCTATGGCTATCACTTTCCCATCCCCCCGCACCTTCTCATAAATCGCGTCTATCCAAATAATCGGTAAGAAAAAGAGTAATATACCCTCCTTTCCTCACCTTAGGAATGACTAAATACAAAGTCCCAACTCTGGGATGCAGTTTCCTTATTCTCACCCCAGAAAAATAGGTCCACCGCTTCGAAGGCTTACTTTTGGGGGCCCCTACCTTTACCTTGGCTTCTATCTTCATTAGAAAGTCAGCGAGCTTTTTTAATTGAATGATAGGGAAGAAGGCTACTTCAAGCGGTAATTTCATTTTGGTTTGGAACTTCATATATGGGGTCAAGCCTAAGGCCGAATGAACTCGCTTCGTATTATACATAAACTGCCAGTGTAGGCCTCTCAGGAAAAACTCTTTTTGATCAGCGCATCTTTCGATTTGCGGCAGATAGAACTTATTATCATCAGTTTGATACGGCCGCTCGACAAAGGCTTGATATTTTAGGTATATGGAGCAGACATGCTCCAAAGGGAGCAAAAACTTTCCGGTTTAAGTATTCAAGTTTAGGTATTGATTTACCTCCGAATTCCTCACCATTATCTGTCTGCAAGAGGCTCTTAGGCTTAATCGCGAAGCCTGGTTTTAACATCGATCGCGGTCCATTGATAGGGTGGGATATTTATTTTTTTGGCCCAGCGCAGCATGCTTTGAGGAAGAGTCGATTGATCGTAGATCTGCTTTAGATCAACCTGAAAATGTTGCAGGGGATAGAGGGATTCGAAATCAGAAAAGCGCTGCCGACGTCGATATTTTGATCTTTTATGCTTAGCTTGAACTTTATAGCGGCGAAGCACACATCTTACAGTTGAGGGCCTAACCGCAAGGCCTCTCGCCTGGAACAAACGAGCAATTCTATCTCGGCCATAACCAGTTCTCTTCCTTTCGGCTAAAACGGCCCCATTAAGACCCAAATCCATAGAAAGGGCTATATATTGTCTGAGCAAAGAACTTCAAGACATTAGAGAGGAATTAATAAAGCTGATTGTCTTGTTAGATAACGTTGAGGCTTATAGGGAAATTTTAATTAGTGCCGGGGCGATAGAAGAAAGGCTGATCAACGAGATTGAAGCAACGATATCAATAAAAAAAGAAAGCGGCGTTTTATATCAGAAAATTGAAAATCTTCAAAAAGAAGTCATAATTCCTGCGGAAATAGCTTCATATCTCCATACCATAAGGATTTTTGCCAACAAGGCTAGGCATACTAGGTATAAGGGTAAGAAAAAATTTCATTCATTGCATACAGAGATTACTATGGCGAAATTGCAAACTAAATTTCATATAGACACAAAATATTCAAATTCAAAATATTAAGATTTCCAAATGTTTATTATTTTTTCTTTATTTTTTTCGCTCTGAGTTTTTAAGAATTCAATAAAGTCTTGAGCATAATTTTTAGCTACATAATCTGTCGTCAAATAGGGAGACATAATTACTGATCTTACGACGAAAAGTTTTTTCGTTTTATCCCATTCTTTTCTAGGAATGCCAATTTTGTTAAGAAAAGGAACTACACTATCGCCATATTCTTCCTGAAAAAGCTCAGTATCAGAAACGAGATACGTTTTTTCTAAAAGACCTTTATGGGCTTTAGGGGTTTGGCCTATAATTTCTCTAGCAAAAAGTTCAGTTAATTGATTCATTTTCTTAAGAATTTTATTTCCTACGAAATTAAAGACATAATTGAGAATGTTTAAATCCGGGATAACTAAGGGGTAGACTCTAATTTTTATATTATCTAAGCCAGTGTCAAATGCAGGGGCATGAATCAGGCTATCATATAGGGTTAAGGCGCCATCAATTGTCT
>JAOAFQ010000229.1 GCA_026416195.1 Candidatus Aminicenantota bacterium
AGAGGGTTTCCGGCAGTCGTCAATCATCCTGAAGCCGTTGATTTTGTGATTAAAGTGGCCAAAAGTCTTTTCGGCGAAAATTGCCTGCAATCCATTAACCCAGTTATGGGCGGCGAAGATTTTGCTTATTATTTACAAAAAGTTCCTGGAGCTTTCCTCTTCTTTGGCGCTGGCGATGGCTGCCCCTATCCCCATCACCATCCAGCTTTTGATTTTGATGAACGAGCTTTGCCGGCCGCCACTATGCTTATGGCCTCTCTCGCTCTCAATTATTTAATAAATTCCACATTTTAAGTACGACACAAAGATAAAAAATATTCGCGCTTCTTAATTCTTTTGATATTTGCTTTTTTTAAATTTAAAAAATTTTTATATTTTTTTAGTTTTTAAAGCGGTGGATTTTGCCTCCAATCATAACGATTTCAGGCTGGCCAAGAACATCAAAAGTTTTGAGAGGATCGCCGGCAATCACCTGAAGATCAGCCAGTTTGCCTTCCTCAATTGTTCCTAGCTCCTCCTTGCCCAGAATTATGGCTCCATTTTTAGTGGCCGCCACAAGAGTTTCCATTGGGCTTACACCCAGTTTCATAAATTTCAATGAGGCTACCAATTAATATTCCCACGCCTGAGAGAAGATAGGCGAGACCAAGGACTTGCAAGCCGCTAATAAAAGCTCTTTTAAAAAAATAGCCGCCAAATTCAGTGATGAAGATTGAAAGAACACGGCCTGAGCCAGGGATCTGGGCAAACATTGCTCCCTGAAGAAAGCGGCTGCCAATCGTTAGGATTAAGGGAAAAACAAGAAGAGCTCGAACAAACATGGTGAAATTGGCGATAAAAAAATTATTAATGAAAATCAGCGTTCCCAGGCCCCAGCGATTCTGGGTAAAGATATAGGCCTCCCTCGCTTTATTATGCCAGCTTCGGTAAGAGCGAAGAACATCGCCATACCCTGGGAGTCGGTATTCCAAAGTTCGCGAGAGGTCAAAAAAGGGCGATTTTGTTAGCCTCCGATAATCGACCCATTTCACTTTACCAACAATGAATCCCGCACCGAAGCTTAATAAATAGATAATGAAAAGGATTAAAAATATAATGACAGCCCTTCTTTGATTCATCTAAAAAAATCATCTTTATCTTCCATAAATAATTCTTTCTAATTAAAAGCTTTCCCCGATAATAAAATTACTTATTTTTTATAAGCCTATTTGGCCAACCAACTAGATTTTATCCTATTTCATTGATGTCAAAAGTTTTTTGCGGCCGTAAATAATTGACAAAAATTAGTGTCTTATTTAAAAATTTTTAAGCAAATTTTCTTCGTTTGCTGGGTATCTTTAACGATGCTTACTTCAGCCTTAGCCTGGGAAAAAGGAACTCACGCTTTTATCGCTGATAAGCTGAAAAAGGCTGATGGCCCCTATAATATCGAAGAAATGTATGGCGCCATGGCCCCGGATGTCTTTAATTATCTATTTAGCTTACCTCGCATCCTGTATCGAGACTATCTCCATGACCAGACCCACCATCATTTTCTTAAAGTCCAGCAGGCCATTAAATTTTGATTGCCATCGAAATATGCCACAATATCATTGAAGCCGCCGGGGATATTGTTCTTGTTCGTTATGATAAGACAGTTGGAGCGAAACTTATCGAAATTGCTGCCCGTCCCAAGCCCAACATGCAGAATCTGCTGGTCAGAGCCTATGCTCAAGGCCTATGTGAATTTTCTCTCACGACACTGTTTCCTTTGACCTACGAACAGGCCGAACAGCTCATCAGGGAAGAAGAAAATAACTTCAGAACTTACGGTATTGCCTATGGCTGGCTGCTACAGCAGAATGAAGCAATAATTCTGGAGAATGTTATTAACGAGTTCAAGCAATTGGCAACTTTATATCTCGGATCAGTCGGCATTCCTGTTCCGCCTGAACCATTGCTCACTCTTCTCCTTCAAATTTCCTTTAAGGCAGCTATTGGACTAATTGAAAACGACTATATGCCCGAAGTTATGGCCACAATTGAGATGGTCAAGAAAAATATGGTGAAAGAAGTAAAATAAGTTTTATAATTTAAAGTAAAACAACAAAGCTGAAAACGTCACTCTAATTGGTCGATAGTTTCAATTCATTATTTAACTCTGAGAAAGAAATTATTTAAATCCGATCAGATTGCCTGCGATTAATGAAGGGCAATAATCTTCTCTCCTAAGTTCATAGCTATCTTCCTTTAAGAAAATATTTATTTAAAATTATTTAAAAATTAATTATATTAACAAAAAATACCTATTTTTAAGCTTGGAGTATTGGCTTTAGGAGAAAAAGTTGGCCTCAGCCATTGAAGTAATCGGTCTTTATAAATATTACGGAGAGATTAGAGCGGTTGATGGCATCTCCTTTACCGTGGATGAAGGGGAAATTTTTGGTATGGTTGGGCCTAATGGGGCTGGTAAAACCACCACTATTGAATGCCTTGAGGGACTTCGCCGGCCTGATAAAGGTCTTATTCGCGTTTTAGGACTCGATCCTCATCGCGATGGCTATAAATTGCGGGAGCGAATTGGCGTTCAATTACAGGAAGCGGCTCTACCTGAGCGTTTAAAAGTCTGGGAAGCCTTGGACCTTTTTGGCTCTTTTTATTCGAAAAGATTGAATCCTGACTTGCTTCTTGAGC
Organism: Candidatus Aminicenantota bacterium; assembly: GCA_026416195.1. GTDB lineage: Bacteria > Acidobacteriota > Aminicenantia > Aminicenantales > CALLJL01 > CALLJL01. The sequence continues at coordinate 2,674 of JAOAFQ010000229.1, forward strand.
AAATGGGTCTGGTCGACAAAAAGCAGGCTCCCTTCGAAAAATTATCGGGCGGCCAAAAGCAACGCTTGCTAATAGCCTTAGCTTTGGTTAATGACCCAGAACTTCTTTTCCTCGATGAACTTACCACTGGCCTCGATCCTCAAGCTCGCCGAGCCATGTGGCAGCTCATTCGCGATATAAGAAATAGGGGGAAAACCATTTTCCTGACAACTCACTATATGGAAGAAGCTGAAAGGCTATGCGATCGAGTGGCCATCATCGATCGCGGCCAAATTGTTGCTCTGGATACACCACAAAACTTGATTCACTCGCTGGGGGCGGAAACGAGAATTGTCTTTAGCGTCGATGTTCCCTGGGACGAAAAATTGCTCTTGCCAATAAATGGGGTCACAAAGGTAGAAAAAATTGGCGAGAAGATAATTGTTTATGGTCAAGGCGAAAAACTCGTCGGCCAAGTGGTTAGTTGGCTTGAAGAAAAACGGCTCCATTTTCGTGACTTGAGGACGGAGCAACCTAATTTAGAAGATGTTTTTCTCCAACTGACGGGAAGAGAAATGAGAGAATAAAACCGAGATTAATCATCGGAGAAAAGAATGAGGGGGCTGGGCAAATTGATGCTTATTCAAATTAAATTATATCTTCGCGAACCCATGGCGACTTTCTTCACTATCTTTTTCGCGCCACTAATGCTTCTCCTTTTCGGCGCAATTTACGGAAATAAACCCTCACCTTTCTTCGGTGGCCGCGGCTCGATGGATATTTCTGTTCCTTCCTACATTGGTCTGATTATTGTGACGGTGGCTATGATTGGGCTACCCATTGGGACAGCTTCAGCTCGCGAACGAGGAGTACTTCGCCGCTTTAGAGCGACACCACTTCGACCTCTCGCCTTTATCCTTTCTGATATCATAGCTTATCTTACGATGACCATCCTAGGGGTAACCCTTCTCATCATTACTGGTAAAATCGTCTTTAACGTCCGCTTCGAAGGCCATCCCTTAAATGTGGCAGCTGGCTTTTTGCTGGCAACCTGCGCTTTTTTTGCTCTGGGTTATCTCGTCGCTGGCGTCGCCCCAACGGCCCGATTGGCTCAAGCGGTGGGCATGATTCTAGCTTTCCCGATGATGTTTCTTTCTGGCGCTACTATTCCTTATGAAGTTATTCCCCCAAGTGTCCGTGCTGCGAGCCGCTTTATTCCCCTAACCCATGTGGTTACTTTAATGCGAGGTCTGTGGTTTGGTGAGGCTTGGAGCCGTCATCTGACTGAAATCATTGTCTTGACTGGCGTTTTAATTATTGGAACTTCCCTCGCCTCCTGGCTCTTCCGCTGGGAGTAATTAATATTTTGATCTTGAGATTCCTATAAAAATTGAGTTATTATACTAACCAATTAAGACATTTAAATTATAAGAATTTTATCAGTCAATTCTTGAAGAAATCATAGACAAAAAAGCAAATAACCGTTGCATCTCTTATTTTGAGATAAAAAATTAGTTATAAAAAGGTCTTCTCTATATTTTACCCATGGTTTTGTTTTCCCAGATTAACCAAAAATTTCCTCTTCAGCCAAAAATAATCATACCAGGAAAAACCTATTGGTCGGCATCAAATATTCTGAAAAAGAAATAAATTTTTTAGAATATAATGGACCGAATCCCGCTTTTCCACCCTACGATTATCAAGGATTGCCGGTTATTGGCTTTGTTGTTACGAAAAATGATTTAAAAAAGCTCAATTGATGTCTGGCGGTGGACTTCAACCTATCCTTTATCCTTAAAAGATGGAACCATCTTGGCCTCATTATCCGTTTATAAACAACCGCCTTATAATCAAAAAAACGAATGTCATCCTCATCCAGACTTTACAAAAAGCCTCCAGCCCCACCTTCTTGAAGCAGAAGAAATAGAATAGTTAAAGTTACAAACTTAGGTGGACAAGCTTTTTCTGACGAAGTTTATGTGAATATCGATTGGCTGGTTGTTGACCGGTGGGAAAGAGTAGGCTATCATCGGATTCAGGTCATTTTCGAGTCTTCAAGGGGCCTTAATGTCCTCAGTCATTATGTGGTTAAATTCGGCTGGCAACCCCTTATGGCAAAAAAGTTTTATTTCTGGTCGTCAAGATGGATGAAGATGACCATGTCCTAGGAATGAAAGCTTTTGGTCCAACAAATAAAACCCATTTTATAGATGAAGGGACAGCTTTCTTGATCGCTGATAAAATATATTTCCTTGGACGACAATTTTCCCCGAGCCAACAATTTGTTTACCAGTTCGATACCCCAAAAGAAATCCTTACTGCCAGAGAAATAAAAATTAATCCCGTCGATGACTCAAAAATCGACTGGCAACTCCTGAGAATTACTCTAAATGGTGAGTTAATGGTCAACGGTCGGCTAACCGGCCGAACGATAGTAGTCGACTTTATAGGCCGAATTGATCGGTCAAACAAATTAAAATGGGCTAATGCTTTTAGTTGGTTACAACCGACCTCTATCTTGACTGAGCCAGATGGGGGAATGTTGGTGGGAGCCGGGTTAGATAGTTCTGCCCTTATTTTAAAATTAAATTTTCAGGGAGAAATAATCTGGGGCAAATGGTATGGCGTCAAAACCACTGGCGGAAGTTGGACCAATAAGCCTCTATCAATTGCTCGGAGCCGCGAGAATACTCTTCTTGTTCTAAGCCAAAGCAATTTATTTGCTGTTCTAGAAAAATATGGAGATAGTCTGCGAAACTGGACCGATATGCTGCTTATGCACTTAGATAACTCAGGTACCGGGTCAATTTTCCTATGGAATTTTGATCCGCTGAGTGGATTTAAAGGTTCAATAAACCTAAATATTGACGGCTCAGATTACCTTCTTTCAAGCCAATCCTGTAATCATCTTTACGTCGCTCCCTTTCAGGTTAAAATTGAACCAATTAAAACTAATCTCACTTCCTGGGGGAAAACTAAATACAGTTGGTAGATTTCAGCCTTTAAAAAAGCTGACGACCATGAGTCAGTCCTCGATTGAGGCCATCCAAGCCAGAATTACCGATGAGATCTTTTTTGCCTTGGGCTTCAATCGGTCTGGGTTTTTAAGGCATCTATTTGGCTGGCTGTTTTATTGGCCCACCTATCGCTTTGCGCGACTTTTTGCCAAGGCCGATGAAGTCGTTAAGGAAGGAGGTCTGCCAGCCGGGTCACTTTTCCTTATTCAGGAATTTTCAATAAATTTGCTGGTTCATGGTGCCGAGGCGATTCCCGATAAAGGTCCTTTATTGCTTATAGCTAATCATCCTGGAGCTCATGATGCCATGGCCATTGCCGCTAAATCACCGCGTCCAGATTTAAAAATCTTGGTCTCAGAAACTGGCTTTTACTATACTTTGACTAACGCTAAAGAACATTTAATCTTTGTTGCTAATGAAGCTGAAAGACGAATGCTTTCCTTGCGACAAGCTATTCGCTGGCTGGAACGGGGTGGAGCAATCCTTCAATTCGCGACCGGTACCTTAGATGGCGATCCTGCCCTTGAAGAGAACAAAGAAGAGTGGCTTCAAAACTGGTCATCTAGCCTAGAATTGATGCTCCGTCAAGTACCTGAAACCAAAATTGTCTTGACCGCAGTCAGTCATGTCCTGTTGCGCCGATTCTTTTATCATCCTCTAGTGCGACTATACCGTAAGCCCGTTATGCGCCGGCGGCTGGCGGAATTTCTTCAGGTGATTCATCAATTAATCTGGCCTAAATCAGTTAAAGTCGGGGCGCGAGTTAGTTTTGCCCAACCCCTACAAGCTTCCGAACTTCAAGCTACCGCTCAAGAAAGTAGACTCTTAACAATCTTAATTGATCGAGCCCGTCATCATTTCCGAAAACATCTTGCTTTTAACTGGGAGGAAGAGGGTCACTGACAATTTAATTTCTTGATTTAGTTAAAAAAGTTATGAGAGGATATGAACCTAAAAGGGACCAAAAGTTATAACGAAGTTAAAAGAGTGAAAAAATTAAGAAAGCAGATTTAATAACAAAATGATGAGAGCTATAAATGAAGATTGCTTGAAAATTGCTTTAGCGAGGTAAGCCAATGAAGAAACTAATTATCTCGTTCTTATTCATTTTCATTTTTTTCTTTTTTCTTTTTTCAATTACTTCCTCCTCTGTTCAGTCAACTCTTGAGCCGCATCTCCAAAAAGCCCTTAGATCTATCGACGCCATTCTGCCCTATCAATTAGTCAAAATTATGGTTTCACCAGAAATGGCCGGACGTTTAACCGGAGATGAAGGCTACACCAAGGCGGCTAAATGGGCGGCGAGTAAATTTAAGGAATGGGGGCTAAAGCCTTTAGATTCCCGTCAAGGTTATCTTCAATCCTATCCTTCGCCTTATACCATTATTGATAAAGCTGAAATGACGCTGCAACTTGCATCTTCGACCAGTCCAGGCAGTAAAATCGAATATAAAGATATAAAGTTAACTCCAGGCACTGATTTTTTACCTCTTCTATTTGCAGCGAGTGGCCAGCAGACAGCCGAGCTCGTTTTTGTCGGTTGGGGAATTTCAGCCCCCGACCTAAACTACGATGACTATGCTGGAGTGGAGGTAAGAGGTAAGTTTGTTCTTTGTTTCCGAGGAACGCCTGAGCCGACTCGCTTGGAATTTCAATATCATGACGAGCATCGAACCCGAATGAAAGTGGCTAAAGAAAAAGGAGCTTTAGGTTTAATCTATATTTATCCTGAAGTTTTGGCCAATCCCAATGGCGATTGGATAGTTGATTTCTTGCCTGGAATGATCAGTGAAAAGGTAGCTGACATGATCTTTAAAGAAGTTAATTCTTCCTCCGCCGAGATAAGAAAAGCCCTTGAAAATTATAAAAGGCCAATCTCATTTCCCCTTAAATCCAAATTATTTTATTCAGTTTCTTCCCGTCATTTGGCTAATGGGATTGGATATAACATCTGCGGCTGGGTTGAAGGTTCTGACCCGAAATTAAAAAAGGAACTAATTATTGTTGGGGCTCATTTTGATCATTGCGGTCAGCATATGGGATTGCTTTTCCCTGGGGCCAATGATAATGCCAGTGGCTCCGCCACTGTCATGGCCATAGCTAAAGCCTTTGCTTCCCTTAGGAAGAAGCCAAAAAGGTCAGTCATGTTTGTTCTTTTTGGCGGGGAAGAAATGGGACTTCAAGGTTCAACCTATTTTGCTCAAAACCTTCCGCCTGGATCTGTCTCTTATACACATCT
>JAOAFQ010000233.1 GCA_026416195.1 Candidatus Aminicenantota bacterium
TATAAGAGACAGCCCTGACACTATCCTGGACCATAGGTTCAGGCTCAAGGCCATAAGCTCTGAGATCAATCAGGGCGCCACTTCCCAGATCATCAATTACTGGCAAATTATGTTTCTTACCTAAGGCGACCAGGTCAGCCAAGGTAGGCTCACTCGTAAAGCCCACTATTTTATAATTGCTATGATGAACCCGGAGAATGGCTGCGGTCGAGTCATTTATGGCTCTCTCATAATCATAAAGGTGGGTTTTATTGGTTGTGCCGACTTCCCGCAAGATAGCCCCGCTCATAGCCATGACTTCAGGCAAACGAAAAGAACCGCCAATTTCAATTAGCTGCCCTCGGGAAACAATGACTTCTTTTCCCTTAGCGAGCGTATTAAGAATTAAGAGGGTAGCCGCTGCGTTGTTATTAACAACGGTCGCTCCTTCAGCCCCGGTTAAACGGGTAAGAAGCTCCGCCAAATGCGAGTCTCTATCCCCGCGGCGGCCAGTTTCCAGGTTAATAGCTAAGGTGCAAGGTCCAGATAAAATTTCATTAAGTAAGGATATGGCTTCAGAACTCAGAAGGGCTCGACCGAGCCCGGTGTGAATGATAACGCCCGAAGCGTTAATGGCTCGGCGGATCGACGGCTCAAACTGAAGACTTAGGAGCTTTTCAGCTTGCTCCAAGATATTTTTTTTCGAAAGATCATCCAAAGACAAGGAAGCTGGTTGAGCTTTTATTCTCAATCTCAAGTCTTGTAAAACTTGTCGCAGCGCTGAAACAACAAGCTCCTGTCCAAACTGAGATATAAGATCGCGACCCTTGGCCTCATGAAGGAGAGAATCGACCGAGGGCAGAGAGCGCCACAAATTGAGGCGCTCTTTCTCTTCTCTGAACATGGCTTTGTTTTTATCTCCTTTCTATTTTTTATTCATAGCCTTAGAAACTCGCTCACCTGAGACTTTTAACCATTTTTAATCTTCATGATTTAATTTAAAAGTTTTACTTTTCTAAATTTCTTTTCCTTTTTTAAAATTCATGTGAGCGAAGATTTCGGAATTTATTTCCTTAGTCGATTTTTCAAAGGGGACGACGTCAATTTCTACTTCGAGCAGAATAGTCTCAGGGGGAAGGCAAGAGCGATCGTCACAGGCTTGATAAGTAAAGGAGCTATTAATTTTAATTTTTCCTGGCTTGGCGCGAGCCGAAATCTCAAGTAAAACCCCAAGATAAATTTCGCCGGCATAAAAGGCCAGCTCATTTTCCGAGAAAGAAAATTTTCCCCTTTCAGCTGGCGGATAATATTTATCAATTAGGCGATACTCAGAGCTTTCAGAAACCTCGAAGGAGCAGGGAATAAGGAAGATGTCCACTTGCTCAGGAGCATTAATGTGCCAGCCAGGCGCTATTGCCAACTTCAAAGCCAGGGCCACAGTTTCGCCGGGATGAACCCCATCCTTGGACATAAATAATTTAGTTTGAACCACCTTCGGCTGGTCCCCAGCAGCAAAGGGCAAGGCTGAATTTATCCAGGCCACTATAGCCCCAAAAATAAAAATGGAAAAAGCAAGTCTCCATTTCAGTTCCATTTTAGGCTCTTTTTTCTGGCTTAAATTTAATTAACAAATTAGTCTACTTTTAAATCCAGGAATTCTGTCGCTGGCCCTTTTGTTTTATCCTCGATTTATGCACCCACTCGATATCTTTTAAGTCTTATATCAATTTTTTTCCTTCCTGTAAATCCCCCTAAATTGCTTATTTTTTAGCTTAATTGACAAGATTCAGTTAGATAAAAAGGTTTCAACTTTTATTAAATCCTGGTTTTAAGGGCAAAATCTAACTGTCTCTTCTTGATTAGACCGGCCAAGCTTTTTATGTTATTATTGGAAAAAAAAGAAATTCAAAATAAATTTGGATAAAAGGGAAAAGCTATCTAAGAAGAGGGAAGCAGCTAATCTCTTCAGACAATTTAGCTCGGCCGACCAGGATATTACCTCCAAGTTAGAGATATTGCCTAAATTAAAAGAATCCCTCAAGTCTTTATTGGGTGATAACCTGAAAAATAGTTCTTTTTGGCTCCGTGGCTAGAGGCGATTACGACGAGGAATCAGACATAGATGTGGCCATTGTAATTAGAGAGCTAACCCCTAGAATCAAGCACCAGATTCTCGATAAGAGCCTTGCGGCTTTTTGCTCTTTATTTTGTCAAGCCCGCCGAATTTGAAGCTAAAGATTCTCTTTTTCAGTCTGAGACGAAGAAAAAGCTATAAGGGCTGCCCCCAGAGCCGGAATAATTTGGGGGTTTTCGGGGACGAAAATTTCTTGGCCAAGCTTCTTGGCCAACAAATCCTTGATGCAGACATTAAGAGCCACGCCGCCAACTAACATGATATCTCCTTGCAAATTAAATTTCATTATCAGTGGATAAAGGCGCTCAACAACTGAATAATGAACAGCCAAAGCAATCTCTTCTCTCGCCCGACCTGAGGTCAAAAGAGAAATAACTTCCGATTCAGCAAAGACCGTGCACATCGAGCTTATTCTCAAGAAGGTCTGGGCCTTCAAAGCCTCTTGGCCGAATTCTTCGATGCCGTAACCCAGGACCTGAGCCATGATTTCCAGGAAACGACCGGTTCCGGCCGCACAGCGATCATTAAGTTCAAAATGACCAAAGGAGCCATCACCTTTAACTTCAATTATTTTGAAATCCTGACCGCCAATATCGACAACCAGACGACAGCGCGGATCAATGAAGTTGGCCCCTAAAGCACAGGCTTTTATTTCAGTAACGGTTGAATGGCCATATTTATCGGGCAGAAGATTATCCCTTAGAAGATAGCGGCCATAGCCTGTGGCAACAACATGAGAATATCCAGCCGATTGAACTTTTTCCTTAATTTTTTCTATAGCGCTAGAACTGGTATCTAAGATATCAAAGGAAGCAATTTTTCCATCAAGAAGTTCTACAATTTTAATTGTTCGGGAGCCAAAATCAATACCGGCTGTAATGGGTTTACCTTCCACGCGGCTTTATTCCCTCCAAAAAAGCTTCAATCCTTATTCGAAGTTGCCCTGTATCTTCCTCTGAATAATCGGTTTCAATTTTTAACGACGGAATATTCTCTTTCTTTAAAGCCGCGTCGATGTTGATTGTTTCAATATTATAGGTGTGGCAATAGCTAAGAATATAATGAACGAGGCCATCAACTTTGAATTCTCTGGCTAAATTCAGAATATTTTCTATTCTGTCCTCATTGGGCGAAAAACAGGAACAATTGATTTTAAAGTAGCGCTCCGCCACGGCTCGAAGCATCTCTTCAATAGTTC
>JAOAFQ010000187.1 GCA_026416195.1 Candidatus Aminicenantota bacterium
GGTACATCATGGACCCTGCAGTGGCGGCCATTGGCTTTCCAGTTATGGCAATCCAGTGCTTGCCGTGAAGAACGGGCTTTTCTGTCTTTTCCTGGCCAAAAACCATGCCGATCAGGACCGCAGCCACCGAGGTTAAAAGCAGAAGCGCCGAAACCCAGGAAATGCTCTTAAGGGAGATCATCTCAGCCTCCTTATTAATTCAATCTATATTTTTCATTTAAACTTTTCGTATAAAAAAAGATCTCTTCTTTTCCTTATAATTTATCATAGCTATTTTTCAATCTATAATTTTAATTATCATCTCCCCAAAAAACGTCAATATTTTAAAGTGACCTGATGTAAATGCACAATCCCGTAATTAACTCATAAAGTTGAAGTATCTCTGGCTACAATACCTTAAATTCATTTCGAATGTTGAATAGCTTCTGATAGAAAAATGGCTGATGTCTTTCCTTAAAAAAATATATTGAAATATCTTGGAATATTTATTAGCATAAATTTGTTAACCTTATTAAGCTAAGAGGGCATTCAACCGGAGTAAACGGGCAGATATGAACCCATTAGGCAGTAAGCCTTCTTCTTTTGAGTTTTATAAAAAATATTTAGGAATTACCTCTCCCCATAAACATCAAGTAGATATGTGGGAAGCTATTAGAGCTTCAAACTTCCCCATTTTATTAAAAGCTCCTACCGGCTCGGGAAAAACTGAAGCCGTAATTGCTCCGTATTTATCGCAATTTATTGAAAAGAATTTTTTTATTGCTCCCAGGTTAATTTATGTATTGCCGATGAGAGTCCTGGTGAATAATATAGCAAAAAGAATTCAAGATTATACGAAGCAAATTTCCCCAGATATTTCTGTTAAAGTTCAACATGGAGACGTTCCCGCTTCTCCATTTTTCATCTCAGATATTGTCGTTACCACACTTGACCAATTCTTATATGGATTTGCAAGGGCCAGCCATCAAGTTGGTCGTCACATTGACATGCCCGCAGGTTCCATTGCTTCATCTCTTGTTGTCTTCGATGAAGCACATATGTACCGTGATGAGTTTACCTTTTCTATTATGAGAGCCTTAATGGAAATCTTGTACAGGAGCAATATTCCTTTTGTCTTGATGGGTGCCACAATTCCAGAAAGTCTGGAAGAAAGTCTTTTCGAAAATATTCCTCTCTCGAATGATCAAAAGGTAATTGGCGATGTCGAATCGAGAGCACAAATTCAGATTTCGATTGAGCAGACCGCTCTTTATAATAAAAATGGCGGAGTTTCTATCAGTGATGAGCTATTGGAGAAGATCAAAAGTAAGAAAACCTTGATAGTTTTGAATCAGGTAAACCGCGCTCAGAAAATTTATAGATTCTTAAAGGATTCCCTTAATCTTAACGATTCAAACATAGTGCTATTACACTCTCGATTTACCCAGAAAGACAGACGAGAGCACGAGAAGAAAGGAGTTTCTTTGTTGCCCCATAAAGAAAATGGGAGATTAGTCGTCCCAGAAGATAATGGTATAGTCGTTTCCACTCAAGTCCTTGAAGCTGGTATAGATTTTTCTGCTGAATTATTGCTGACTGAACTCGCACCTGCTGATTCTTTAATCCAAAGGGCTGGAAGATGCGCCAGATACCAAGGGGAAAAAGGAGAAATGGTCATTTTTTCTTTAGATGATGATGGCGGATATTTACCCTACAAGAGGGAACACCTAAGAAATGCTCTTAATTGGCTTCAAAATAATGAAGATTTCGATATAAGAAATTTCAAAGAAGTCTGCAAGTTTGTAAACGAAACCCTGGATTATAAGACCAACGATTTTGAAGCGGCTGATACTTTGCTTGATTTATATGAATGTGTTTTATATTCAGATATTGAACCCACAAATATTCAAATAAGAAAAGGTAAACCCATTAGATTGCTTGTATTAGATATTCCAGAAGGAAATACTGATAAAGCGAGAAAATGCATTGTAGATACCTTAGCTAAGATTAGCGCAGATGAACTTAGAGATAATTTAATTGATTCAGACATACATGTTGCTTGGGGCCTTATTTCCAATAAGAACAATCCGATTCAATGGGAAATTCAATGGAAATATAATCCAGAAAAGAAATCTAACGAGCCTTCTGTGATATATTTAGGGAAAAAAAATGAAAATGAATCAAAAGAACAAAAAGATCAAGATGATCCTACCATTGCTCCCTACAAAATTTACATCTTAAATAGAAATTATTATAAACCAGATAGGGGGATAGAAATAGATGCCAGCTGGGTTATTTAGTGCCCCTAATGAAAATTACACAGACCATATCAATAAATGCAAAGAAATTTTTAGACTGATATGGCCATCTTTTATCGATGTAATTAGAAGGGTTTTTAGCGGGGCATTACAAACGACGGATAACCCTAAAAATTATTTCGAAAACATGGTAATTTTTCATGATATAGGCAAGTTGACAAGAAGATGGCAGAAAAACCTAAATAGCCAAATGAAACTTCCGAATCATGCTTCTGTGGGTGCTGCTGTTTTCTATAAATCCTTTAATTTTGATGGTATATCTGAAGGCCTGAAGAATGCCCTTTCCTTCGCCATCGCTATTCATCATACTGATAGAGGACTCCTCAGTGATAACATTGAAAAACCTGATGTACAGGCTATACTTGACGGGATAGTTGATAATGATGGTCACTTATTATGGGCTGAGCAATTAATCGATTTGGCTGCAGATTATTTCCCTGAACAGGCAAGAAATCTTAATGTTTCGGACTTAACCGCTATGGCCAGGGGACTGAGGACCTGGGCAAAAGGGTGCGGATTATTAGAACAACATCAAAGGCGAATTCAAGCCTGTCTTGCCCATCATATATTGAAGCTTTGTGATATTGCAGCAGCTGTTGAGAGAGAAGAATATAAAAAGAATGAAAAACCCTTCGGCGGCTGGTTAATGGTAGACAACATTAAAAGTTATGTCGATGCTATCACTAAAAGGGCTAAGAAATGAGCATCACTCTTTATACTCCGGCAACCGGATATCCTGACCTCGAAGTTAAGATTGCCTACGGACTGGCAAGGGTTGGAATTGAAGTAAGCGGCATGGAGAAGGTTTCAATAAATAATGAAGGTGGGTTTTATTCAATTAAGATTGAGGATGATGGAATAGGGAAATTTAGTGAAGCCTTTAATTTAATTTGCAAAAAAGTTCTATCATCCAAATATATCCCATTTCTTACGCCGGGAATTAAAGGCAGAAGTGCCGAAAGCATACCAATTACATTTGAAGAAAGCTATAGTTTAGACATATATGATGGATTAACATTTTCAAGAGCTAACAAAAAGTCAGAAAATGCATGTGGTCATGAGGGAAATCGAATTGGCAATATTATCGGATTCACCATGTCGACATCATATCATCATACCAGAGATGGAATCGATGTTTCTTTTCAGCTAGGTATACCAAGAAGGCCAACAAACCCCAAAAATATTTGCAAGACTTGCGCCTTATTGTCTTTACTTGGCGCCTGGTACGCCACATTTATATTTAATTTACTCGATAGGGAAGTAATAGTTATTCCTGTTCCCAAAGCGAATTTATATGGGAAAAACCTTCAGGAAATCTTCTCGTTACAACATCAAATAAGAAAATGGGATTTGGGGCTTAAACTTCCACAGATATTAGTTCCTCTTGTATTTTTGTCAAAGCTCCCATCTTCCGCAGAAATCTTGAAAAGCTTTGATCTGATCGTAGGGGTTTTAAACGACCAGAAAGGACGTCAAGGATATCATGTCGATGGATTATTTTTAATTCCGATCGAAAAATATTTAAATTACTTCAGGGAATCCCCCTTTAACATTGCTGTTGTTGATAAATTAATCAAAAAACAATCATATGCCTCTTTAATTGAATTAAACAAGACCTTACGTCTTTATGATAAAGAATCAGTATTAAATTTTTCCCGTCTTTATATGAAGGAAACGTCTGATAATAATTATATAAATCTATTATATCCAGAAACAGCTAAATACCTTTTGAAGGAGGTGGCCATGATCGAGCAATCTATTATTGAAAATTCTTCACTTTCGAGCTTGGCTCGCACTTTAAGGTATTTCATCAGGCAAAAGAAATATGGTTATGCTGACGATATAAGAAACTCAAGGAGTGGTTCCAAAGACTTTGAAGAGACAATTGCCAAAATGCTTCGAGAAGGTAGATTGAGGCTTGAACAAAAGGAAAAAATCCACCTGCCAACAGAAGAAGAAATGAAAGAGGTATTCCGGTTGGCAAATGAAAATTTTGAGGCCACCAAGACAGCCCTTGTGCTTCTTGCTTTTTCTTTTCCTTCAAAACCCGATGAACTCGAGAATAATGTAGAACCGAACTAATAGAGTATAGAAATTGTATAGATATTAATAAAAAGGAGGGATAAAATGATTAGCTTTTTAACACTTGCTGTAAAGGCTCAACTAAACGTTCATGACCTTAATAACGAGGCGGTTGCGGGCAATGTTACGGATATTAGAATAATGGATTTTCTAGATGAAGAAGGCAGAAGAATAGAGGCTCCGGCAGTCTCCGGAAGAATGCTTAAACACTGGCATTTTGATGCCATGAATAACTTAATAATGCGAGGAACATATTCGAGCATTCCTTTGTGTGATGGCTGTAAAGCTAAAGAGCCGATCAGGCCGGGAGAATTAAAAGATAATAAATTGGTCCAGGTAGCCAAGCCAGAATCAGAGGCAATTAAGTCCTGTGTTGTTTGCGATATTCATGGATTTTTAATAGCTCAATCGGCCCAGGACAAAACTAAAGGCGTATCCTCAAGAAGGACGTCGAGAATTATGTTTTCATGGCTTATGCCTGTTTTAGGGACAGAAACAACTTATAAGCAAGTCGTTCATACAAGGGTATCTCAACAACAAGAGATGGCGGAAGGAGAGGGGGCTGCCCAGATGATTTTCAATAAGTCCTATGCTTCTGGCATTTATGCCTTTGTTTCAGCCCTTGATATAGAAAGAATTGGCTTAAAGGATTTAAGCCTTGGGGAAGATAACCCATATGCAGTGCCCGAAGATAAAAGAAAAGAAAGAATTAAAGTCGCCATCGAGGCCCTCCAATTAATGCTTTCTGGGCAATTAGGTGCCAGCCTTTCTCATGCCCTTCCCCATCAAAATCCGATAGAAATCCTAGTTACCTATTCTGAAAAGGGTCCTCTGCCTTTCCCTGTTTCGCCAATGTACACAGATTTCTTAAATAAGACGATAGGACTCATGCCAAAGGATTCGGTATTTTTATACTGGGGCAATAGTTCGCATGAAAAAATCAAAAAGATGAATTCAATAAATGAAATATTTGCTGAGCTTATGAATAAAGTCGAAAAATGAAAGCTCTGGTATTTGTTATTCGCTTAAACTCATTATATTCAATAAGAATCCCATTTACTTGGCAGTCAGCCCTTACCTACCCTGTATTACCCCCATCTGCCATTATTGGCATGCTTGCTAACTCCATCCAAAGATATAAAAACGATAGGCATCCGCTCCATTATCTTGAATTAATAGAAAAAGAATTAATATTGGCGAGGTCCAGGCTAATAGAACCTGCCGTCACTAAAAGCTATATTACCTCGGTTATTACCAAATGGCAGGATAATTATCCTGGAGGGAAATTTACCAACGCTCTGGGGAGAGAATTTGCTTATTCTAAAATGATACAAGTCTTGGCCGTTTTTAATGATGAATCTAAGATAGAAGATATTACAGAATCCTTACACAGGGCGCCTCTTACCTGTGGAGATAGCGAATCTCCTGTTTCTATCGAAGGAGAAATTTTAATCAAAGAAATTTCAGAAGTCAGAGAAAATGAAGTAATAACTGAATTTCCAATTCCCTTCCATAAAGAAATAAATATTATTGAAGGCGACGGAAGGGTTTACTTAATGCACGAAAGATGTTTAAAAAATAATGATGGATTCCCACTGACATCTTTCATGGTTCCTATCAGAGAAGACAATGGCCTATTAAGGCCATCATACCTAAGGCTTAGAGTAACCAATGAGAAAATTCTGGAAATAAAAGATACTGGGAAGGTAATAATTAATAAGGGTTTTTAAGAATGAGAGTAAAAACCCTAATGTTTTCTTTTAAATGCAATCAGCCTGTTAAAGGTAAAGCCGAATGGTTAAGAGGATTTTTCGCTGATCAATTTAGAGAATACGTCTTAATTCATCATCATCTCGACGACAATAAATTAAATTATTCCTTTCCGCTTATTCAATACAAGATTCTTAATGAGAAGCCTGTCGTCATTGGTATAAATGAAGGAACAGAAGTGCTTCAAAGGCTTTATCCCGAGTTGAGTTATATCAGACTGGGTTCCAAAGAATTTCAGATTATAGAGCAAACACTTATTATCAGAACAGACGATTTGACAGTTACTCCTGAGATTAAATCATATTCCTTTATTACTCCCTGGCTAGCCCTGAATGAAAAGAATTATGAGAAATACCAGAAGTTCGGAATACTGTCCAAAAGAAAAGAACTCTTAGAAAGCATTCTTGTGGGGAATATCCTATCCATGTCCAAAAGTCTTGGATATACAGTAACTGAACCCATTAGAGCAGAAATCAATAATTTCAAAGAAGTTTTTATAAGGCTAAAAGAGGTGCCTATGCTTGGCTTCTTGGGAACATTCTCTGTCAATTTTGAAATCCCTGATTACTGGGGCATCGGAAAATCTGTTTCCAGAGGGTTCGGCACAATTAAAAAAACAGACCAGTAGAAAATGCAACTGGTGATCAATACGTTTGGCTCCTTTCTACAAAAAAGTGGGGATTGCTTTAAGGTTAAAACTGATGACAAGGTTTTTGAAATCTCTTGCAAAAAGGTGTCGTCAATCCTTATTTCTACGGCAGCCTATATAACTACAGACGCCATTAAGATGGCCATGGAAAACAACATTGATATTGTGTTTATAGATGAATTTGGCAATCCTTATGGCCGGGTTTGGCATCCAAAACTCGGCAGCACAACTCTTATAAGAAGAAGGCAGCTGGAGATAGCAGAAACAGAAGAAGGGTTTAAACTCGCCTTGGAGTGGATAAGAAATAAGTTCAACAATCAAATAGATTTATTAAAACGCCTTAGAACCACCAGGCCAAAAAAGTCCGCCGAAATTACCGTTTTCATAGAAAAACTCCAGCAAATATCTGGCGGCTTAAATAATCTGTCTGGGACGCTGGATGAATTTCGGGCTAGCATCATGGGAATCGAAGGCGCAGGCGGCCGCACTTACTTTGATGCTTTGAGTTTCTTGATGCCAGATAGATTCAAATTTAATGGCAGGAGTAGAAATCCGGCCAAGGATGAGTTCAATACACTCCTGAATTATGCCTATGGGATCTTGTATTCGCTCGTTGAAAAAGCTTGCATAATCGCTGGCTTAGATCCTTACGTTGGATTTATACATACAGACCATTACAATAAAAAATCATTGGTTTTTGACCTTATTGAGAACTATCGAATTTGGGCTGACGAAGTAGTAATTAATTTGTTTGCTGCCAGGAAGGTGCAATTGGAATATTTCGATAAAATTCCGAATGGTCTAACTCTGAACAAAGAAGGCAAAGCCGTTCTGCTCACAGAATTCAACTCCTTCATGGATGAATCTTTAAGATACAGAGGCAGGAATATAAAAAGAAATAACATCATTCAATTTGATTGCCACAAAATTGCCAATCAACTAATAGGAAAAGGGGAATGAAAACAGCAGATAAACTGGTCTGGATTATCTACGATATCGCTGAAAATAAGACGCGAACTAAGATCGCCAAGGCTTGCAAGAATAGAGGTCTTTACCGGGTTCAAAAATCCGCTTTTCTTGGTAAGCTTAACAAAAATCAAATAGATGAATTGAAGATTATATGCCAAGATATGATCAATTCAGAAACAGATTCAGTGTATATTTTCCCGATGTGTGAAGATGATTTTAAGAGCGTAATTTTACTCGGCGAATCTTTTGATGAAGACCTCGTTTCAGACGAAGTTAAGGCCTTGTTAATATAAGAAGATGGATAACAAGATAGAGCATGAAGAACAAGATTTCGGTCGCGGAGAACATAAAGATAGCTTAGAAGTAAATCCAAAGTCAATTTTTTCTTCGCCGAACATTGAACTCGATACGGAAACAACCCCAATGATTACTCCATCAGAAATAATAGAACATCTCTTTTGCCCAAGATTTACCTATTTTATGAACTGTCTGAACATTCCCCAGCACGAGGAACTAAGATACAAAGTTTTAAAAGGAAGAGAGCTGCATCAAAGTAAGGAAAAGGCCAATGTTAATTATCTAAGAAAGAGACTTGGTTGTGTCAACAAGGAAATTTCCGTTTATGTTGCCTCAAGAAAATTAGGTGTAAGAGGAATTATCGATGAAGTGCTTCATTTATCTGATGGCACCTTAGCTCCTCTCGATTACAAATACACAGAATACAATGATTTCACCTTTAGAACACACCGAATCCAGAGCACTATTTATGCTTTACTAATAATGGAGAATTATCAGAGCCCTGTCAATAAAGGCTTTATTTGCTACGTCAGAGGAGGAAATCAAATTAAAGAAATTATTTATAGCCAAGATGATTTTAATTTTGCCAGGGAGATACTTGCCGAATTTTTCGATATAATTATAAAAGGCTATTTTCCCAAAAAGACTCGTTGGCAGAACCGATGTATGGATTGTTGCTATAAAAATATATGTGTATAATATTATCGGAAGTTCGATAAAAATGCAAAAGATGGCAAAATTATATGGGTAAAAATAAAAAGAAATCAATTTTTGACTTAAGAGGGCGCAAATAATAATAATAATTTATTCTGAAAATTACTCTTTTCTGTTGTATTATACTGATAATACAATAAATAACCTTAATTTAGCGATGCAAACAGATCAAAAAAATAAAGAAAAAGGTCTTGAAAATAAGCTAAAAATGACTGAAAAGCAAATAGTAAAAAAATATCTAAATTATTGTAAATTAATTATTAATGATAAAAATGAAGGTTTTAGAGGAACTTCCAGGAAAACAAGGATTGAAACAGCAGCTTGGCCTGAATCCGAAGGATATGGACTGGAGTTTTAGAGGAACTTCCAGGAAAACAAGGATTGAAACATTGTTGAATCTCCGAAAGTAATTCCTGAGATATCATG
>JAOAFQ010000189.1 GCA_026416195.1 Candidatus Aminicenantota bacterium
ATCCTAATAGGTTTAAAGTTGCCTTCTTAGCTGAGCAATATAGAATGCATTCTTATGTTGCCTCAATCGCAAACAAAGTTGTCTATGATAATAAATTAATTAATAAAACGTCTCTTTGGCCAATAAAAAAATGTCAAGAAATTTTCGGAATTTTAGCCCTGGTTAACACTGAAAATTTAAGACCCATTTGCCATCGAACTGAGGAATTTTCGAGATTCAACCTCTCTCACACCCTTCTTTGTTTATTATTTGCCAAAATATTCCTGGCTGAAGGCATGCATTGTGAACAGTTAAGTGTTATAACACCTTATAGAGCTCAAGCCAGGCTTTTGAGAAAAATTCTTACGGACTTTGGATTAGAAGCCATAAATTGCTCCACGGTTCATAAATTCCAAGGGAGAGAAAAAAGAAGTGATTATCTTTGATGTTACTGATTCATTCCCGGAAAAATTAGGTAAATTACTCTGCGGCTCTCGAGAGTCAAATGGGGGAAAAACGCTTAACGTCGCCATTACTCGGCCAAAAGATGTTCTGCTAATTTTAGGCAATCTATCTTATCTTCGGAAAAATGCTCACCCTAATTCTCAAATATCTAAAATTATTTTTGAAATGATCAACACAGGGAAAATAATTGAAGCATTAGATATTTTCCCTGAAGAAGCGAAAAAGGTCTTTGCCGGAAGCGAATCTAATGCCAGGATAAAATTTGAAAATAATAAGATATTGGATATATTTAGAGAAGATGTAAAAGAAAAGCACGTATTGTCTATTTTCAGAAATGCAAAAATTCATAGAATATTATTATTGCCAAGAATAAAAAGCTTAGAGGAGTTTTCCCTCAATCCTTTAAATGTGATCTCAGAAAAGAGCAATGTAAGAACCGTTTTAATTACAAATAAAATAAGAAATCTTTATTTAAAAGAGGCAATAGCTCAAAAGGGAATTGAAATATTCGATAATCCATTAGATATTGATTTGAATATTTTTATAGGTGATACTAATATATTAATTCCTCTGATTGGTCGATGATTTGATGGAGTTCCTTTTGGCGTCATCTTACACGGGGTTGAAAATACATTAGAGGAGCTATTTAAGCTATGGCATTTATATAATATTTTTCATGATATAAAATATGAATTTGATCCAATTAAAGCCTTAGAATCTAAATGGGTAAACCGCGTATGTCCAAGATGTCAGGCTCAGCTAAAGGTAATAGTTGCTGAATATGGTCCTTTTTTGGGCTGCATAAATAAAGAATGTAATTTTAAGGCTTCGCTTAATGATTATGAAATCGAAATTTTGCTTCCCCCCGAAGCAAAAAGGTGCGAATTTTGTGGCCATGATATGGTGGTAAAAGGTTCTTGGAAAGGTAATAAAAAGGGGGTTCCTTTTTTGGCTTGCTCTAAATTTCCAGAATACAAAACTACTAAGCCTTTATCAAAGAAACATAGAACAAGGACAACCAATTTTGTTTAAATATTTTTAAATTTTAAAAAACAATTTAAATTGTCAGCTCTCCGACGAAATTTGTGTGGATAATTTCCTTTACTTTTTCAGGGAAATGTTTAAGGGCCCACATTAATTTTACACATAATGTCTCAAGGCTCTGGTCATAACCCTCAATCCCTCCTAGCTCAAGAATTTTTTTCCCGACATCATAAATTCCCATCATTGTTCTTCCGTAAAGACATTGAGAACAAACAACCACAGGCAATCCCCTAGCCTTAGCCTTCCTAAAAAATGTTTCAAACCCATAAGGAATATTTCCTGTACCATAGCCTCTTATAATTATTCCTTTTATCTTCTTATTCTGGATTAAAAAACTAAGGTCTGAGGGATCGCAACCTGGACTTAAGGTATATACAAATATATCAGGCTCAAACCCTGGCATTATTTCTATATCATGCTTTTCCTTTTTCCTCTTCTTCACCCATTGTTTAATCGTTATATCCATCTTTATTTCCCCTGCGTCTTCTCCATTTACTGATTGAAAAGCATCGAGTCTCGATTCGGAAGCCTTGGTAGCTCTTGCTCCAAGAATTATTCTTTCATCAAAGACGATGAACACTCCGGCTAATTCCATTGTGGCTACTCTAAAAGAATTTATAAGATTCCTTCTGGCATCACTTTCCATTTTTGATCCAGGTATTTGAGCTCCAGTTAAAATAATAGGCTTCCCTAATTCTTTTATGGCGAGGCTAAGGGCTGAAGCCGTATAGGCCATTGTATCTGTTCCATGAGTTATTACGAATCCATCATAATTCTTATAATTTTTTTTAATGGAAATAATTATTTTGTCCCACTCGGCTGGGGTTATGTTTGTGCTATCTATATTGGCTATGTATTCAATTTCATACTCAGCAATCTGCGAAAGCCGAGGCTCGATATTCTTAAGTATCTCAATGGCCGACTCTTTATCTGCCGGTACATTTAATGAACCATCTTCTCTCTCCTCCATGACAATCGTTCCCCCACAGAAAAGCAAAAGAACCTTTTTTCTTTGATTAAATTCAATTGAAGACATGTTTTCACCTCTTTTTCTTTAGATTGATTATTTAATCTAACCAGGCTAATTTAGCAAGTTCAAAATTGATAAGAAACCAAACTTATCCTTGCTTTGACAATAAAAAAATTGCTTTTTAAAATAAGACATAAGAACTTTCTCCATTTGATCTTATTAACCCAAATTTAGTTATTTAATTAATTCAAATTAGTTTATTAGAGATGAAGATAAAACATATTTATTTTGATTTTCAAGTTCATAATTTTTTATAATTGATTTTCGCAAATAAGATCTAAGAGGGGGTAACAGATGGATATCCGAGATTTAAAAAGGGACAGAGAGCTGGAGTCGATTATTTTGGACGAATTTCCCTTTCCAGTAGCTGGGACATTTCAAGTATTTACTGATGAAAGAGAGGAGCTTACGCTTCGTTATCGGGCACTTCACTGGACAGTATATCAGCTGATGAAGACAGTATCACTTGTTCTTATTGGTCAATATCTTACTTATGAGCCACCTGAGGGTCAGGAACAC
>JAOAFQ010000161.1 GCA_026416195.1 Candidatus Aminicenantota bacterium
TAACTATCGTCGCCTTCACACAGTTCTTCTACCTCATAATTATCTTAATTTTTATTTGACCGGAAAAAAATATATGGAGTATGGCGACGCCTCAGGCACAGGGTTGATGGATATCAGGAACTTGAGGTGGCAAGAAGAAATCATCAAGGTGATCGACCCCAATTTAATCGAAAAGCTCCCCCGCCTACTCCATCCGATTGAGCCTGTGGGCTATATAAAAAAGGAAATTGCCGAGGCCTTTAATCTGGAGAAAGTTCTTGTGGCTGGTGGTGGTGGCGATAATATGATGGGCGCTATAGGCACAGGAAACGTTTCGCCCGGTATCTTCACTCTCAGTTTAGGAACATCAGGAACAATTTACACTTATGCACCAAAGCCCTTCATCGATTACCGCGGTGAAATTGCCACCTTTTGTGATAGCACTGGCGCCTGGCTTCCTCTTCTTTGTACGATGAATGTCACCAATGTAACTGAATTGGCCAAGAAGGTTTTTAGATATTCTATTGAAAAAATGGAAAGGGAGGCTAGAAAAGCTCCGCCCGGAGCTGGTGATCTTATCTTTCTTCCTTTTATTGATGGCGAAAGAGTCCCAATTTTGCCTCATGGTTGCGGTGTTATTTTTGGATTAAATCGTAAGACATTTAATCTTCCTTTTATACTCCGAGCTATCTATGAAGGAGTTATTCTCAATTTGGGCTATGGCTTGGCCAGAATGAAAGATCTTTACCAAGCGCCGAAGGAATTCAGGGTTACAGGTGGTGGCTCGCGCAGTCGGTTGTGGCTAGAAATAGCCGCTTCATCTTTTCAAACACCTATGCGGCGTTTAAAAGAAACAGAAGCAGCCGCTTATGGCGCGGCTCTTCAAGCCATGTGGAGTTATTTAGTTCAAAAGGGACAAAAAATAAGCATTCAGGAAATTACTAAAGAACTTGTAAAACTCGAAAAAGAGACAATTGAACCGCAAGCAAAACTCATTCCTCTTTACGAGGAAATACAGGAAAGATTTAATTCTCTCTGGCGCCGCCTCTTACAAGAATTTGAAAGGCATAGAAAATTACAAAGGGATTAAGTCAGCTTAGATTAAACTAAAAAAGGATTAGATAAGATATTAAATATTGAATTTTGTTATTTAGCTCAAGAAAAGTGGTTAATTCTTATAGTTGATGATTAGCCAAAAAATAAAAAAGTTTATGTCCCCATTTTTACCCATTTTTAGTGGCGATGGAGGTCCTTGTGCATGATTCGTCTGGTCTCATGGAGGCGATCATCAGCTGGTAATTTGGCCAGTTTTTCATTCATGAACTCATCGTCTTCGGCCGCAAGCAATTTAGCCATATAATCAATTATGGCTGACGGAAAAACCCCGTCCCGTTCATAAAGATGACGTTTAGCTAATAAAAGCCGACTACTTTCTAAACAACTCGTAGGCAGGAGAGGCAGCTTTTTAAGTAGTTCGGGATCATCAAAGATGCTTCCTTTGACATAATATTCCGCCACTAATTCCAAAGGCCAGTTTTGTTGAAATAAAGATTCATCCTTTCGGAAGGCCCAATCAGCCGCCATGGTAATGCCAGCCAGAAGCAGATAAATATGAGCACTCCCATCAGGAATGCGGAGCTCAATGGTCTGTCGTGAGACTCTTTCTTTTTCAGGAATTTGGACTTGCGGATTTACTACTTTAGCGAGCTTCCCAACTTGCCGCCAACCTAAGGGCACTCTAATTAAGGCGCTGCGATTTAGATCACTCCAACAGACCCTAGTCGGAGCTTCCTGATGAGGAACTAATCGGAGATAGGATGAGCTGACGGTATTGCCAAAAGCGGTGAGTGAATCAGCATACTCAATTAATCCGCCAATCAGTCGTCGCGCTTCTTCAGACAGGCTTCCATCTGGCCCAACCATTATGTTTTTACCATTCTGTCTGAGCTCGAGATGAAGATGAAGCCCATTTCCGGCCACTCCTTCTTCCAACTTCGGAGTAAAAGTCGCTAAACAATTATGTCTAAACGCCACTTGCCTGATCAGCCAGCGGGCAAGTACCAGCCAATCACCCATTTCTTCTATTGGTCGAGGGAGAAATTCGACCTCCAGTTGTTCAGCCTCTTTACCCATAATTTCCTTATTATCACTCCTTACTGACTCAATATAGCCAACCTCCGCATGAGCATACTTAACT
Organism: Candidatus Aminicenantota bacterium; assembly: GCA_026416195.1. Classification (GTDB taxonomy): domain Bacteria; phylum Acidobacteriota; class Aminicenantia; order Aminicenantales; family CALLJL01; genus CALLJL01. Next base: position 2,177 of record JAOAFQ010000161.1, read on the forward strand.
GCTCCAGTTATCTGAGCCAAGAGCTTAACAATTTCATCCAGAATTTCCCCGCTTTTCAAGTAAGGCGCAGAGGCGTGATAGCCTTTCTGCTTCTCGTTGGGATAAAAAAAGGTGGTTTTTTCTTTGATCAGAAAAAATTCGAGTTCACCTAAAGCATAGAGGTCAAGTCCTGAATTGGCTCGAAAATTGGTAACGGCTTTGGCCAGGATATTATCAGGAGCAAAAGGAGCTAAATGGCCATCAGGGGTAAGATAACGGCAAATGAAATCAAGACTGTGAGGATCAAAAGGATTGATAAAGGCGGTTTTATAAACAGGGACCACATATAAATCGGACAGGCTTTCGTCAATTAAACCTTTAAACAGAGAGGACCCATCAACTCTTTCTCCTTCATAAAGAACCATCTCCACCTGCGCCAATTCAGTTACTGGAATCCAAAGCTCTTTGAGCTTGCCATCAAGACCAACATAATGAAAGATTATTTTCTCAATTTCTTTTTTTTCGATAACCTTGAAAAAATCTTCTACCCTAAAATCAGATGATTCTTTATCAAGAAGAAAACATAATGGATTGGTTAGAGAAAAAATATTCTTCGATTCTTTAAAAGCCATTATAATTGCCTCCTTTTATCTTTAATAAAAATTTTGTTAAATTATGATGATTTATTTTAATTTAAAAATTGGCAGGCTTCAAACCCCTTTAACCTGAAAAACTGATAAAGTAGCCCTAACATCATTGACACTCTGATTGACCTGTGATAGAAAAGATTTCGTTAGATAACTGCCTTTATTTTGGGTTCAATGAACGATCAAATTTTCTTATTAAAGGTTACTATTTATCAATTGATCACTGTAACCGAGACTTTTAAAAATAGACAAAGCTCTTTGTCGCCTAAATAGTGGTAAGCTAAGGTGGAGAGTCTTCCAGGCTTTCAAAAAAGCATTCTTCGACTCTTTACATCTTTAGTCGCAACAATTTGCCTTCTATTATTAATCTGTCCGGGCCGAAACATTGAACTAAATCAAATTGAAGAGGAGGTTCCAATCTGGAAAGTCTCTCGAGTCCTCCCGATCAATGATGATCTCCTCTGGCTTTATGAAAAATCTGATCGAGAATTCATTAAAATAGAAATTTGGGACAAGATAATTTATTACTACCAACGAAAAATTGGTGATGCCATTGTGGAAAAAGATTATCTTGTTTATCAATTTGATGCTGAAACTAAGCAGCTTCAGCTTAAAATTGAACATTGGCGGCCAGATTTGCCTGAAGCCATAACGCCAGCAATCAAAAGAGAGCAAGCCGAAGCCATGGCCGAAGGAATTGCCCTATTTAGCACTCTATACCCTCAATCTGATGTCTTTCCTTTCCGGCCAGCGCCAAAAAATCCATGCTGGGTAGTAAGAAGCTTTTATGATCAGAATTTAGTGGTCACAGTCATTGATGCCATGACCGGTGAAAGAAAAGGTTTTGGAATCCCCCCTCCCTATAATGGTTTCGCCTTCTCTGGGCCCGGCTATCAATTGCCTTGTCGTGACCTTTATTATGATTGGGCTTGGAATACCGCCGAATGGTTTATAAGATTGGGCTATTCAACGCCCATTCCTGAATCCAAAGAGAAGCTTACCTGGCCAGCCAAATCAGAAATTGAGAGCCAAGTCAAAGACCCTCAAAATTTAGCTTTTTATGAAATAGCCCACGGCGGTTCATCTCAATTTGCTGGCAGCTGCGCCTTTAATCTTTTTGAGTGGACCTATGCTTCAGAAATAAGAGATTGGATGACCTCTTCACCACCAAAAAGGCTTGTCTTTTTAGCCAGCTGCGGTGCAATGACCTATCCTGGGCCTGATAGTTTATCCTATGAATTTCGAAAAGGGCAATCGGTTAACACCTCAGTGGTTGGTTATTTTCATATGGATTCTAAGGAATGCGAGTCATGCTGGTCTTCCTCCATTGTCTGGCAAAATTATTTTTTTACTTTTCTATCAACGGGGAAAAATCCTTATGAAGCTTTTCTCCTTGCTCACATTAATCTGCCGCCATGTCTTCCCTGTATTAAATATGTTGGCGATAGAACAATAAACGACAAATTTCTTTTCCCTCCTCTGAATTTCCAAGGAAAGAAGGTGCAAACTAGATCTTTATTGCAGTTAGAATTTATAAATCTTCTTACCTGGGAACCCAATCCTAAGAATCGAATTAAAATTAATGCTTACCGAATTTACGCCATAGAAAATGATAACTGGACTTTAATTGCCCAAGTAGATGGCGAAACTTATCGATATTGGCAGAGAAAAGTTGAAAAAACAAAGCGATATAAATACGTCATCGTTTCAGTTTTCGACAATAGGGAAAGTGATCCCGCCTATTGTGAAATCAATTAAGAAAATGATAATTAAAGGAGCAATTTGATCATAGGAAAAAAGAATGGCAATGAAAAAAAAGGAGGTTCAATTTGAAACCAAAAGCGAGTCGCGATGAGTTTGTTTCTCGTTGGGGCTTTTTAGCCGCCGCCATCGGCATGGCTGTGGGCACCGGCAATATTTGGCGTTTTCCAAGAATGGTAGCCCTTTATGGAGGGGGTGCTTATATCCTGATTTATATTTTAGCCCTGTTTCTCTGGTCAGCCCCCCTTCTGATGAGCGAAATGGCTATGGGCCGAACAGTTCGCCTAGGTCCAATTGGCAGCTTTCGGGATTTTGTTAGCCGGCGTTCGACTTGGATGGGCGCTTGGATGGTGGCTGTATGTATGCTCATTACCTTTTATTACGCAGTGGTTACCGGCTGGTGTCTAAAATATACTGTTCTCGCTTTTCAGGGAGCTTTTAAACCAGGTGTTGATACCCAGGCTCTTTGGGATCGATTTGTTAACTCTCCTTGGCAGAATCTCTTCTATCAATTCATGGCCATTTTGATAACAGGAATTATTTTATATAAAGGAATAAAAGGAGGGGTGGAAAAAGTTACCAAATTCATGGTTCCAGCTCTGTTCATTTTTCTCATAATTGCCGCCATAAGGGCTATAACCTTGAGTGGAGCTCGCCTTGGCTTGGAATATATCTTCATTCCGGATTGGTCCAAACTCAAAGATCCAGCTACATGGCTTCAAGCTTTTACCCAATCGGCCTGGTCAACCGGGGCCGGGTGGGGCTTGATGCTTACTTATTCCGTTTATGTGAAGAAAAAAGAGGACATCTCCCAGAATTGTTTTATCGTTGGTTTTGGGGATCAGACAGCTGCTCTTTTGGCCGCCATGGCGGTTATTCCAACCATTTTTGCCCTAATGCCCAGTCCAGAAGCAGCCCGTGAAGTTATGGCTGGAAGCAACACTGGTCTTACTTTTATTTCCCTGGCAGGCCTCTTTCCTCGTATGCCCGGAGGCTTTATTATCGCCCCTATTTTTTTCCTGGCAATGGTTTTTGCGGCCTTAACCTCTTTAATTGCTCAAGTGGAAGTTGGGATAAGAACTTTAATGGACTTTGGCTTAAACCGCCAAAAAGGGACTATCTTAACAACCTCGGCTTGTTTTTTGCTTGGGATTCCCTCAGCCGTTTTTCCTGACTTTCTTAATAATCAAGATTGGGTTTGGGGAGTGGCCCTTTTAGTTAGCGGTTTTTTTACTCTTCTGGCAATTCGTCGTTATGGCCCAGACAGGGTTCGTCAGGAAATCCTTAATCCCTGTGGTGATATTAAAATGGGCCGGTGGTGGTCAATTGTGATTTCTTTTATAGCCCCTTTAATTTTTATTAGCTTGACCACTTGGTGGTTTTATGTCGCCATTTCTTCAAACCCTGGAACCTGGTGGCAGCCTTTCTCTGTCTCCACGGCTGGGACTATTATTTTTCAATGGCTAGCGCTGTTGATCCTTCTAATTCTCCTTAACAATTTACTTGCTCGAAAAACAGTCATTACTTCTTCTGAGGAGAGCGAAAGATGAAACTAATCATTTGGATGATTATTATCTTAGGTTTTAATTTTGGAGGCTTTATTTTCCTCGTTCTTCGGGCGATGAAGAAACGGGCTAGATAATTGAATTAACGAAAATTAGATAAATGAAAAATTTATCAACCAATTATCTTTTCCGAAACCCTTCATAGTTAGGAACTAAGCGTTCGTATTCTTCAGACATGAGGGGAGAGGAAATCATAAAATCGGCTGAAGCGCGGTTGCAAGCTACAGGAATGTTCCAAACGACTGCAATTCGAAGAAGCGCTTTGACGTCAGTATCATGAGGCAAAGGCTCAAGGGGATCCCAAAAGAAAATCATAAAATCAATTTTTCCTTCAGTAATTCTTGCTCCAATCTGTTGATCACCGCCAAGAGGTCCACTCTGGAAACATTCGACTTCTAACCCGAGTTCTTTTTTCAAGAGAGCTCCAGTGGTGCCTGTAGCGGAAAGTGAATGTTTAGCCAAAAGCCCCTGATTAAAGCGGGCCCATTCCAAAAGATCCTTTTTCTTGTTATCGTGGGCAATCAGAACGATTCTTTTTCTCTTGTTCATTAGTATCTTTTGGTAATCCTGACTCATACTCCCCTCCTCTTATTTAAATATTTAAATCGACTAAAAGGATCAGTTGTGTAATTATATCATGATTCTCCTCGTTTAATGATTTATTTCAGCATTTTTCACCTATTTTTAATGAATTTTTAATCTTAAATTAACATTTCAAGTCAAAATATTTAGATGAACAAGGGTCGATGACAAGTGTTAATTTAACCGTTCAATTAAGCTTCGATGTTCAGTATCTCCTTTTCTAAAAATCTTATTTATCTGTTGGAAGTTATCTTTTCAAGAAAATTGAAAAATTAAAATCGGAATTGAGAGCCGAGCTAATCTCAGAAATAGATTTTAAATTTAGAGGCTATCAAATTACTGTGAAGAAAGTAGATCGATTCATCATTGAGCTGGAAAAATTTGCGCCTCAGCCTAAGGTTAAAGAGCGCCTAAAGAAAAAGTATCATCTTAAAGATGGCTTTATTATATTGTTGAATCTTCTGATTGTTTCAGAAAGCTCATCCTATAATAAAAATCTCAACAAGAAAACCAGTCGATTGAATCGATTAATCTATCAAGATGTTTTTTTCGGCTCCGATCATTTAGTTTACCCAAGCCCAATAGAAACTTCAATGATAACCTTCTTTGAAGCCCAAGCGTTTGGGTTGCCAGTATTTAGAAAAAACATCTGGGCAACTAATCCTCGCTTTTATACTCAAATGCGAGAAGAAACAAGGCATCATCTTTTTAAAATAATCTTTCATCAAAAATATCCTTGGGGTAAATATCAATGAAAAAAAAGCGGGTCCTATTTGTTTGCGTCAACAATAGCGCTCGTAGCCAAATGGCGGAAGCTTTTTTTAATCATCTGGCCAGCGAAGATTACGAGGCTATGAGTGCCGGCTTAGAACCGGGTGAGCTTAATCCTTTAGCCGTTGAGGTAATGAAGGAAGTCGGGATTGATATTTCTCAAAATAAGACTAAGAGTGTTTTCGAACTATATCGAAGAGGAGAGCTTTTTGCCTATGTAATCGCTGTTTGCGATGCTCAAGCAGCTGAAAAATGTCCCAACTTCCCTGGCTTATTAACTCAAACAATTTTTTGGAATATTGAAGATCCAGCCTCATTTATTGGCACCTATGAAGAAAAACTTAATAAGATGAGGCAAATTCGTGATTTGCTTAAGACAAAAGTTGAATCTTTTCTCCAAAGTTTACGAGCCTAATTTACGATTTACATTTTTTAAAGATTGGCCATCTAAGTATTGATAAAGATAAATAAATATGTTGGGCGCGACTAAACTATAAGCTCGGAGCTGCTATTAAAATTTCCAGTCTGAGCTGACCACAATTTTTATTTTTGGAAGCACACTCAGATCTATTCTCAATTTTGAAGCCTCAATGGGTGCCCAGAAAAATCCAAGCCCACAATTGGCTTTGAATTCCTTTAAGCGAAAATCTTCTTTTCTTTCTGTCAATGAACCAATATCGGAAAAAAGATATAGAACTGTTCCTGGGGCTTTATTTTCTAAAGGCTTTCTCTCTGAACTGACTGGAATACGGTATTCACTACTAAAAACAATAAAGCAATTTCCTGAATAAGTCCAGATAGCTAAACCCCTTAAAGTTTTCAGGCCGCCAAAATATAACCTTTCAAAAAGGGGAGCATTTCCCCCCGTCAAACTGGTCTTAAAATTTAAGGCCAAAACATTTCTTTTCCATAGATTAAAAAATGAAGAAATTTCCAAGTGATAACGGTCATAAATAAATTTCGCCTTCTGGTCAAAAGCCCTGTAGAGGGCTATTTGGCCAAATAATCCCTTAGATGGAAAGATTTCTTCATCCTTGCGGTTATAAGAAATATCCAGACCAACCTTAAAAAGCTTTTTTGGTCCTTTATCATAAGAAGATTCCAGTTCTATGGCTATCTTTTCATAATTAGCCCAAAACTGAACTCTAAAAAAAGAAATTTTTCGACCCAAAAATATTTTCCCCGTTAATCTCTTTTCCTTAAAATCATAAAAACCATTTTTAGACCATGATTCACCGAGATTTAAACCCCAAAAAAACTGGACCTGATACTTGTTTTCATAGCCCAATTCCCATTTCTTTAAATTGCCAACTGTTCCGCTCAGCCATAATTGCTGGTTCTTACCCCAGAGATTTTTAAAGCCAGCTCGAAGACCTAAAAAATGGTTATAAATTTCGTTACGATAATCTGATATTTGTTCAAAAAAGAAGGGCGACTTTTCTTTGACAAAAATCCAGAGGCTCACGCCTTTTTCAGTTTGTCTAGCTTCGATTTCAACCACAGAAAATATTTTTAAATCGAGCAATTCTTTTTTCTTTTTTTCCAAAATATTTGGATCGTACGGTTGCCCTTTTTTTAAATTCAAGGCTCTTCTTATAACTTCTTCTTTTGTTTTAGCCTGGCCAAAAATCAAAATCTCTGCAATGGTCTGATTATCCACTTGAGATAGAAGTGAAGAGCAAAGCGCTAAAACGCTGAAAAAGGAGACGAGAATTTTTTTCATTTAGAGAGAAAAATAACAATTTTTTTCTTCTTATCTTTTCTGAAATCCAAAACAAGATCGGTGACATTGTCCTGATTTAAATCTTCCAGGATAACTCTGGAGGATAACTCCTCTTTGATCAAATAAGTCGCTTTATCAGAGAACTTTAAATCTTTCCCTTCAAGCCTTCCCAAAGAGATAGTAATCTCGTTCTTCCCTTCTATTTTTCTGAGGACATCCTTTATTCCATCTCGATTAAAATCTCCATTAAAAAAAGCGACATCCCCTTCTGATTTTTCTGGGTTATCAAAATCGACGATGACTTCAGATCTAATCCTAGAGGCCGGAATTAAGGGGAATCGGCCGTTCTTTCCCAAAAAAATGACGTCTTCATAGGTAATTTTTTTAGTCAAAAGCATTTTGAAAATCTGAAAGAGCCCCATTTTAATCTCCGAAATGACCAAATCCTGATAATGATCGCCATTAACATCTAAAACCTCAGGGAAACCGAAAAAGCTTTCGTTGACCAAAATTTGATCCGGAGTCGGCTCAATTTTGCCCTTTTTATTAAGATAGATATATAGCTTGCTTAAACTCTTCATTGTTCTAATTTGAGATTTCGAAGCAAGCAGATCGATAAGGTTATCATTATTGAGATCCATGGCCAAAACTTTATAAAAAGGTGGAGAAGAGCTTTTCTTTTCTTCATCAGTAAGAACTCCAAGTTCCAGTTCAAAGTTTGGCTCTTCAGAAAAGATTTTATTTTCGTGTTGATAAAAAACTTTAATCTTGTCCTCAAAAAGAGAAAGGAGATCTTTTCGTCCATCTCCATTAAAGTCTTCTAAATAAAGCCTGGGCACTTGAATGATGACTTTTTGGGAAAAGCTCTCATAAGTTTCAAGGTCTTCAGAAATTCTAAGATGGGATCGGACAGAAAAGATAGGTTCGAGATGGATTTGCTGGATTTCACCGAAGGTTTCATTTTTATTCTTCCCTAGAATTTTAAGCGAGCCTGGAGCCGGGATAAACAGATATGTCTCGCCTCCTATGTTCCAGATAAATTTAGAGCGAACCGGACTTTCAGGGGAAGGAAATTGAAAAAGCGAAGAGATATCCATGAGTTTGATTGGCTCTCGACTGTAGGAGCCATTTTGAAAACAATAAGATTTCAAAGCTGAGCTGGTTAAAAAAACTATCTCTTTTCCTGGATATTGATCAAGGAGGTTAGCGACATCAAAAATAATGGCCTTATCCTCAAATGCTAAAGTCTGACTGGGCGTTAAGCTGAATCCATGTTTACTCTGAAAGAAAAGGTGGAGCTCCTTTTTATCATTAACTTTGGTAAAAAGGAAAATATCTTTCAATTGGTCTTCATTTATATCTTCAAAGGCAATATCCTCGACATACTGGTCAAACTTTAGCTCAAATCGATTAAATATTGTTGAAAAATCGGAGGAACCATTAATAAGAGATAAAAGGGAAAGTGAAATTATAATCAAAAGAGTCATCCTTTTCATGAGATATCCTTATTCTTAAAAATCGTGATAGCTAAGATTAAAAAGCCGACCGCATAAATAAAAGTGGCCACAAGCATATATTCCAATTGAGGACTCCAAACTAAGGGCAGCCCCTGAGCCATCCTCTGAACATTTAGGAGAGGAAAATCAAGATAGGTCGATAAAAGGAAATATTTATAAAAACCTAGTTCGCGGCCCATATAAAGAATAAAATTCGCCCCAACACAAGAAATTATGGAAATAACATTATTATTAAAAAGTACTGAAAAAAA
>JAOAFQ010000011.1 GCA_026416195.1 Candidatus Aminicenantota bacterium
GAAGTTGATCCGGCTCTAATCCAGCAGGATTGGCTTATGATTCGCTCGACAATGTGGAACTATGCTGGGATAATTAGAACGCGAAAGAGGTTAGAAAGAGCCAAAGCTGATCTAGAATATTTACAGCATCGTATTGAAAAATTTTATCGTGAAGCTCGAATGGACCCCCAGCTTGTTGATCTTAAGCATGGCATTCAAACAGCGATTATGATCACCCGGGCTGCTTTATCTAATCCAGTCAGCCTTGGGGCCCATTTTCGTAAAGATTAATCGCTAATTTTCTGAGCTTTTTCTAAAAAAAGAAACGGCTTGTCTCAAATCTTTATTTCTTTTTGATTTTTAGCAGGCAAGGAGAAGCTTAGCGTTATGATCAAAAATATTCTATAATATGCTAACTTAAAAATGTTAAAGAGATGAGGTGCAGGTGATGGCAACAAGAGATTTCAAGGAAACGCTCAATTTACCCCGAACCGACTTTCCTATGAAGGCTCAGTTAGCTCAAAAAGAGCCGGAAATTTTAAAAAAATGGGAAAGTCAAAAGCTTTATTCTCAAATCTTAGCTAGTCGGAAGGGGCGACCTATTTTTGTGCTTCATGATGGTCCTCCTTACGCCAATGGCCATATTCATCTCGGGACCGCGCTGAATAAAATTCTCAAGGACTTTATTGTAAAATCCAAGACGATGCAGGGATATTTAGCCCCCTATCTACCGGGCTGGGACTGTCATGGTCTTCCCATTGAAATTAAAGTGGATCAGCTTTTAGGGGAGAAAAAGAAAGAAATGTCCGTTATTGAAATCAGGGAAGAATGCCGTCGATATGCTCTCAAATTTATAAATATTCAACGAGAAGAATTTAAACGCCTTGGAGTTTTTGGAGAGTGGGATAAACCTTATTTAACTATGGATCCAGAGTATGAAGCTGACATTATTCGTTATATTGCTGCCTTTTTAGCTTCGGGCAACATCTATAAAGGATTAAGGCCAGTCCATTGGTGTCCTCATTGCCAAACTGCCTTAGCCGAGGCGGAAATCGAATATCGAGAGCGAACTTCACCTTCCATTTATGTCAAATTTCCTTTAATTAGTGATTTAAGCGAGAAATTTCCTTCCCTCAAAGAGAAAAAAGTCTCTATCATTATCTGGACAACAACTCCATGGACATTGCCGGCCAATTTAGCGATTGCCTTTCATCCCGAGCACGAATATGTCGCCTTTGAGAGTAATGAAGAAGTTTTTATTGTGGCTGGCCGACTTCTGCCCGTACTTGTCGAAGAACTCGGTTTTTCTGAACCAAAGATTTTAGCTCGATTTCCAGGTAAGGAATTAGAAGGTCTAAAAGCTCACCATCCCTGGATTGACCGGGAATCTCAGCTTGTTTTAGCTGATTATGTGACCTTGGAGGATGGAACTGGCTGTGTTCATACAGCTCCTGGTCATGGTTATGAGGATTATCTTACTGGAATTAATTATGGTCTAGAGATTTATACACCAGTTGATGGTGAAGGCCGCTTTATCCCTCAAGTCGATCGATATGGTGGCCTGAATGTCTTTGAAGCTAATTCAAGAATTATAAATGACCTGAAAAAAGATGGAACTTTACTTAAAGAAGGACAAGTAACCCATTCATATCCTCATTGTTGGCGATGCAAGAATCCAGTTATTTTTCGAGCTACTTCTCAATGGTTTATTTCTCTTGATAAAAATGGCCTGAGACAGCGAACTTTAGAGGAAATTAGAAAAATAAGATGGATTCCTCCTTGGGGTGAAGAGAGAATTGCCAATATGATCGCAGCCAGACCAGATTGGTGTATTTCTAGACAGCGTCTTTGGGGCGTGCCTATTCCTGCTTTTCTCTGCGTAAATTGTGGCGAAGTTATCATTTCGGAAAAAATTGCCCTTCATGTGGCCGAGATATTTTCAAAAGAAGGTTCGAATGCTTGGTATTTAAGACCAGCGTCAGAGCTAGTCCCAGCTGGAACTCGCTGTCCAAGTTGTGGTTCCGACCGCTTAGAGAAGGAAAATAACATTCTTGATGTTTGGTTTGAATCAGGAGTCAGCCACAGCGTTCTCGGTAAAAGGCCTGATCTTCCTTGGCCGGCTGATGTTTATATCGAAGGTCATGATCAATATCGCGGCTGGTTTAACAGTTCTTTGGTTGTAAGTGTTGGTGTAAGACAAGGCTCGCCTTATAAAACCTGCATTACCCACGGCTTTGTCCTTGATGAGCAGGGGAGAGGTATGTCCAAATCTTTAGGTAATTATATTGAGCCGGAGGAAATAATTTCTGTTAATGGAGCTGAAGTTCTTAGATTATGGGTGGCTATGCTTAATTATAAAGAGGACGCTCGTTTTGGCTGGGAAATAGTTCAGCGTTTGGTTGAAGCTTATCGAAAGATCCGCAACACTTGGCGTTTTCTTCTCGGAAATCTTTATGACTTTTCTCCAGATAATGAAATGCTTCCTAAAGAAGAGCTCTTGTTTATTGACCGCTGGGCGTTGCAAAGGCTTACTGAAGTTGGAACCAAAATTTTGAAAGCTTACGATGAATATGAGTACCACATTATTTATCATGCTTTGTCTCAATTCTTTACCAATGATCTCAGCGCTTTTTATCTTGATATCCTCAAAGATCGACTTTATTGTTCTTCCGCCAATTCTAAGTTACGCAAATCAGCCCAGACTGCTCTTTTTTTGATTCTTCGAGAAACCTTAAAACTGGCGGCTCCAATCTTGCCTTTTACCACCGAGGAAGCTTGGGAATTTTTGCCCTATTTTAAAGCTAAAGAAGAATCGGTTCATTTGGCTTTTTTCCCTCAATTTTCGGAGCAATGGCTTGAGCCTCAAGAAAGCCAAGAATTTGAACAGCTCCTTGAAATAAGAGATAAAGTTCTCAAAGCTTTAGAGGAAGCGAGAGGAGCTAAATTAATTGGTAACTCTTTAGAAGCTAGGGTGGTTCTCTTAACTCCAGAAAAATTAGTTCCTCTATTAAATAAATATCTTTCTGATTTGCCTGCCCTTTTCATTGTCTCTGCTGTTGAAATTGAACCAAAGGAGTTAGAAGAGATCGAGGTTAAGGTCGACCTGGCACCAGGCCGGAAGTGTCAACGTTGCTGGAATTATTCTCCTTATGTGGGGCAGAGCTTAGATTATCCAGAAGTATGTCCTCGATGTGAAGCTGTTCTTCGAGGCGAACTATGAAAAGACTTAGCTGCTTATTTCATCTATTAGTCCTTTTTCTTGTTGGGTTAGATCAATTCTCTAAAACCCTTATCGAAAAGAATATTTTTTTGTACCAAAAAATAGAAGTCATACCAGGTTTACTCAATTTAACCAGAATTCATAATCGAGGAATTATTTTTGGGGCCTTTTCCAATCTCCACCATCCGGCCGGACGAATTATCTTAACCCTTCTTTCCTTTGTTGGCTTAGCAGTCGTTATCTATTTTTATCTTAAAACTCCAGTTGCAGAAAAAATGACTAAGTTTTCTTTTTCTCTAATTTTAGCCGGAGCTCTGGGAAATTTGATTGATCGAGTAACTCGAGGCTATGTGGTGGATTTTATCGACTTTCATCTCGGCCGCTATCATTGGCCTTATTTTAATCTGGCGGATTCTTTTATTACAGTCGGTGGTCTTGGAGTTATTCTTCTTCTTTTTATTTCCGGGAGGAAGAGAGAGTGCTGCCCATCCTCTTAAAAATTGGTCCATTTACTATCCATACTTATGGGGTTATGATGGCCATAGGCGTTGGTTTAGCCTTATGGTTTATTTTAATTCACGCTAGAAAACAGGGGATAAACATAAAGATTCTCGCTGACGGCGCTTTTTATACGCTTCTCATTTCGCTTGTAGGGGCTAAGCTAGTTTTATTGGCCGCCCATTTTTCTGAATATATTAGCTCGCCTGCAGCTCTTCTCAGTTTGGCTCGTTCAGGTGGCGTTTTTCAAGGAGGTCTTACTTTCGGCTTGGTTTTTGCTCTTTGGTATTTTCATCGTTATCGAATTCCGACTTGGAAAACAGCTGATATTATCTCTCCAGGTTTAGCTTTAGGTCATGGTTTTGGTCGTCTTGGCTGTTTTTCAGCCAGTTGCTGTTATGGTCGACCCAGCGGACTTCCGTGGTCTGTAACTTTTACTAATCCCTATTCTCATGAATTGACTGGCGTTCCTCTCGATTTAGCCCTCCACCCTGTCCAGCTTTATGAAGCAGGCTTGAATTTCCTAAATTTTTTAATTCTTTGGCTTATTTTGAAGAAAAAAAATTTCAATGGTCAGGTCTTCGCCTTTTATATCATCAATTACTCCTTAATCCGTTATTTCACTGAATTTTATCGGGGAGATCATTCTTCCCAGACATTCCTAATTTTAACTTCATCCCCTTATACGAGTCTTTCTTTTCCTCAACTGTTTTGCCTCCTCGGCCTAATCGCCGGAATAACCTTATTTTTCATTTTACGCTCGAGGAGAAGCCGTGGAGAAGCAGTTCGTCGTTCCTGAGGATGAGGCCGGTCAGAGACTTGATGTTTATCTGACCAGAAGAATTGGCTTCCTAAGTCGGTCTCAAGTAAAAAAACTTATCGATTTAGGCGAAGTGCGAGTTAATGGGGAGGTAATTAAAGCTGGCTATCGTTTGAAAGGCGGAGAAATTATCGACGTCAAAATAAAGCCAGTTTCAAATGACACAGCTATTGAACCAGAAAACATTCCTCTCAATCTCATTTATGTTGATGATGACATCATTGTAATTAACAAGCCAGCAGGCTTGATTGTTCACCCTGGTGCTGGGCAGAAAAAAGGAACCTTAGTTAATGCTTTATTATATCATTTTCCTGAGATAGCGACAGTCGGTCCAATTGAGAGGCCAGGTATAGTTCACCGTTTGGATGCGGAAACTTCTGGGGTTATGGTTGTGGCTAGATCAGCTATTGCTTATAAATCTTTGCAACGACAATTTAAAAACCGAGAAGTCGATAAAACCTACCTGGGTATTGTCTGGGGAAAATTTTCTCAGAAAGGGGGAAAAATTGAGTGGGCAATTGGTCGCCATCCCCATGACCGACAGCGTTTTTCAGTCAGAACCCGACATCCTAAGGAGGCGATTACAGTTTTTTCTGTTCTTCATGAAGGTAAAGATTTTTCAGTCTTAGAGATAAAACCAATTACTGGTCGGACCCATCAAATTAGAGTTCATTTGGCCGCCGCCGGTCATCCGATTATAGGTGATCGACGTTATGGTCGCAGAGACAAAAGAGGGTCGCGATTATTTTTACATGCCCGCAGGTTAGCCTTCATTCATCCAACGAAAAAGGTTTGGATGGAATTTGAATCGCCAATCCCTGATGAATTTAGATTTTACTGGCAGGACGAGTTGGAGACAAGAGAAAAAAGGAAGGCTTGAGAGTCAACGGTCATTTGTGTATCATATAAATCCTTTTCCAAAAACGGCTGATTTTTAGGACAGAAAAGTTGATTTAACTTGGAGGAATGAAATGAGAGACTATATTCCTGAGCAAATCCGTAATGTGGCCCTAGTGGGGCATGGTTCCTGTGGAAAGACTTCTTTAACCGCCGCCTTTCTTTTTGTGGCTGGGGTAACACCCCGATTGACCAAGGTAGATAAAGGAAATACCATTACTGATTTTGAACCTGAAGAAATTGACCGAAAAATTTCTATAAGTGCTGCTTGTTGTTTTCTTGAATGGAAAGGTTGCCGGCTTAACCTTATTGATACTCCGGGTTATCACAATTTTCTTTGGGATACCAAAGCTAGTTTACGCGCGGTGGATGCAGCGGCCATCGTGGTTTGTGGAGTCGCTGGAGTTGAAGTCGGGACTGAAAAAACTTGGGATATGATTGAGGAATTGGATTATCCTCGCTTGTTTATAATCAATAAACTTGATCGGGAAAATAGTAATTTTTATCGGACGCTTGAAGAAATTCACCAATTTTTCGGGCGGAAAGCTGTGCCTATTCAGATTCCCATTGGTGAGGAAAAGGATTTCATAGGGGTCATTGATTTAATCAAGCAACGAGCATTTATTTTTGAAAAAGATGAAAGCGGCCAATTTAGAGAAGAGGATATTCCCGCTAACTTTAAAGAAGAAGCAAAAAAGAAAAGGGAGCAACTAATTGAAATGATTGCCGAAAATGATGAGACGCTTATGGAAAAATATTTTGAAAAAGGAGATCTTACAGAAGAGGAAATAAAAGCTGGTCTAAAGAAAGCAGTTCTTGAGAAACAAATTTTTCCCGTCATGGGTTGTTCAGCTCTTTTCAACCTTGCCTGCCAACCTATTTTAGATTATTTTGTTGAGCTTCTCCCTTCGCCTCTCGAAAGACCGCCTCTAAAAGTTTTTCGTCAAGGGAACGAGCAAGTATGGCAACCGTCCCTTGATTCCCCTTTTGCCGCTTTGGTTTTTAAGACTCTGTCTGATCCTTATACTGGCCGAATTTCCATTATGCGGGTTTTCTCAGGCCGGGTTAACCCTGATGTCACGGTAATCAATACTACTCGCGACTGTGAAGAAAAACTCGGTGGCCTTTTCTATCTGCAAGGAAAGGAGCAAGTACCTGCCGGCCAAGCCAAATTAGGTGATATTGTGGCTACCTCTAAATTAAAGATGACCACCACCGGTGCTGTCTCTTATACACATCT
>JAOAFQ010000070.1 GCA_026416195.1 Candidatus Aminicenantota bacterium
CCCGCCATTAATTATTATCTTCGTGAGGTTTTGGGTTATAAGACCAATCTTCGCTATTACATTTTTGGACCTGTTCGTCCTTGGAACCGAGAAGGCGATAATACAGGAGAAGCCCTCAGAGCTGCTCTGGCCCAAAATCCTTACCTTATGGTGATGATTCAGAGTGGTTATTATGACGGTGGAACTGATTATTTTTCAGCTAAATATACAATGTGGAATCTTGATCGAAGCGGAAAACTCAAAGAGAGACTTCGCTTCCACGGCTATCGTAGTGGCCATATGATGTATCTTCGGGATGAAGACTTAGCCCTAGCCAATGAGCACATTAGAGAATTTATCCGCGATGCTCTGGCGGCGGCTAAAAAACCAGCTCAATATTAAATATTTTTAAAAGAGCGGATTCTTCTGTAACCCCGGTGGCGGAGAAGGTTATTTTTCGGTTTAAGTCATAGGCAATAAAAAAGAGAAGATTTAAAGGAGTGTTAATAAATATTTTTTTAAATGGTCTTGTAAAAAGAAAGGAGAGGACCATGAAAATTATTAAAAAATTGATGATTAGGCCCCGCCACTCTGTCGTTCTTTCTTCTTTATTTTTAATCATTCTTTTCTTTTGTTTAACTGGGGCTTTTTTCCCCTCTTCAGCTTCTAGCCAAGCACGAAAAAACCAACTCAATCTAAGCTATACTTTGTCAATGGAAAAACCACATACTCATTATTTTCAGGTCAAACTATTCATTGGCGGTTTAACAGCTGATTATGTCGATCTTAAATTACCTAATTGGACTCCTGGATATTATCGAATCATGGATTATGCCCGCCATGTGATTAATTTCAAGGCTAATGATGAAGCTGGTCATCCCCTAAGTTGGTCTAAAATAGCAAAAAATATCTGGAGGATAAAGGTTGGGCGGGCCAAGAATATTTCCGTTGATTATAATGTTTATGCCTTCAATGTCTCGGTCGCCGAAAGTTTTCTGGACGCCCGGCGGGC
Source organism: Candidatus Aminicenantota bacterium (assembly GCA_026416195.1). Classification (GTDB taxonomy): domain Bacteria; phylum Acidobacteriota; class Aminicenantia; order Aminicenantales; family CALLJL01; genus CALLJL01. The sequence goes on from JAOAFQ010000070.1 coordinate 992, forward strand.
CTTCGTTGTTCCAGCCAGTTTCTTTATGTATCCTGACGGGTACCTCCAAAATCCGATAAAACTAAAAATTATAACTAATGCTTATCTTCCTCATGTCTTTTGCGGTCTGGATGAAGTTTCCGGCGAAACAACGACTTTTTATGCCCCTGATTTTGATATTCTTTACGATTGCCCGATTTATGTCGGCCAACCTGAAGTTCTTCAATTTGAAGTTAATGGCGTTCCGCACCGAATAGTGGCTGAGGATTTGGGCCAAGTTCCTCGAACTAAAATCATTAATGACTTTAAAAAAATAGTCGAGGTCTCGGTGGCAATTATCGGCGACTTGCCTTATAAACACTACACTTTCATTCTCATGGATGGCGGTGGGGGTGGACTTGAACATCTTAATTCTATGGCCGCTTACATGAATGCATCGGCTCTCCAGAGTCCTATAGGCTATAAAAACTGGCTGGCCTTTATCGCCCACGAGTATTTCCATCATTACAATGTCAAACGCATTCGGCCTAAGGTTCTTGGCCCTTTTGATTATGATAAAGAAAATTATACGCGGATGCTCTGGGTTTCCGAGGGCATTACAGTTTATTACGAATATCTGATTTTAAAACGAGCGGGGTTGCTTACTGAAGAAGAATTTTTTGAGCGGATGAGTCGGACCATCGCCAACTATGAGAATATCCCTGGAAGCAAAGTTCAATCAGCCGCCGAAAGTAGTTTCGATACCTGGATCCGGTTTTTCGCCCGTAATGAAGAAGCGGCCAATACAGGTATCTCTTATTATGACAAAGGGGCAATTTTAGGGTTGCTCCTTGATCTTAAAATTCGTTATGAAACTAAGAACAAGAAATCTTTCGATGATGTCATGCGCCTGCTTTATGAAAAATATTACAAGAAATTGAAGCGCGGCTGGACCGATGAAGAATTCAGAGCTGAATGTGAAGCGATGGCCGGTTGCTCCTTGGCCGAAATTTTCGACGATTATGCGGCCACCACCAAAGAAATTGATTATAAAAAATATTTCGCCTATGCTGGTTTAGAAATTGATACTTCCTGGCATGAATTACCAGGAGTTGATCTGGGGATAACTACACAGACTTCTGAAGGTAACCTGATAATCGCCACGGTGCGAGCTGATTCTCCAGCGAGAGAAGCTGGCTTAAGCGCTCGCGATGAAATCATTGCTTTGGATGGCGTTCGAGTTAGACCCCAGAATTTCGATTATCTTCTTTCTAAATACAAGCCCGGCGATAAAATTAAACTTCTTGTTTCGCGGCGAAACCGAATCCAAGAAATTGAAGTTACCTTAGTTTCTAAAAAAGAACGTCCCTTTCGGATTAAAAAAGCTACGCAGCCAGGTGAGCTGGAAAAACAAATTCTTCAGACCTGGTTAGGCATTGGATCTGCTCCGCCTTCCTTTGAATAATCGAAATCAATTCTTCTGGTGTCCTTTTATCCTCTTTCTCTTTTCTGTTGGGATTGACAGCCTTTAAATCATAATTTTTGGCCTCAATCTCTTCTCTTTTTACTCGCCAGGAGCGCTCAGAAATTCCTCGTTTAGGTAGCAGTCTAAAAAACTCCTCAAAATGCTGCAAAGTGAGGGTAATATCGGATAAGTCGTAATACCAGATTTCTTCGGTTGGCTTGCCTTTAGTAAAGAAAATAAGATTTGTTTTGCTGGCAGCGCCTGCATTGACAAAGACTTTCGGAGGGAGGCTCACTATACACCAGACATAACATTCATTTAAAAGTTTTCTTTTGGTTTGAACAAAAGCATTTTCATTGGTTCTAAATAAAACTCCTTCATCCATGACCATGCCACATCTTCCCCCAGGGTTTAAACTGTTGATAACATTTGGTTGAGCCACAGTTTTAGTTTGTTCTGAAATAAACTTTTTATAATCGTGGTTTTGGTGATTCTGTTTTCATTAACTTCGGGCTATTAAAATATCACCATCATAAACTTTATATTTATTAAATTTCTCAGCATCTAAATCGATAAATCTTGGGTTTTTAATCCTAAGTTTGCCATCATCGGTTAAATCTGTAATGCGAATATAATTCTTTGTTGTCCCAGAGACGAATTTGGTTCCATCCGGACTAATTGCGAGAGTGTAAAAAAGCCATTCCACGTTAATAACATCTTGTTTAGCTCTTAATCCATAAGCAATGGTTATTAACCCAACATTTGCCACTCACTCTATAAGCTATAGGTTTTTCACTAGAACCATCTATCCATCCTATCTGACCATTTGCACCCTAATAAGGATAAAGCTCTGATTCAGTTTTCCCTAATATCCGCTGCTGCCTTTCAGCCAATCTCGTTCATTTCCAGCCATCGGGTAATTTATGCGGCATCTTGATAGTAACGCCTGGCGGCTTCTCCTCCAGGATAAGGCATAAGGAGTGGTTTTGCCTGGTTACTTTCGAGAGAGAAACCCTTTACCTTCCTTTCAAAAAGCAATATCCCCCTCATTTATGACTGAATATTGAAAACCAACTGGCGCATAATTAATTACCTTAAAATAAACGGGCAAACCTATCTCCTTCTCCAGCTCTGAGGTTAAGTCTAGCTCAAATTCAAATATTTGGTTTTCTGGAATTGAACAGTAGGCCGCGATGTCGATATCTCTGAAAGGATGGACTTCAAAAGAGCCATGAAGATAGGCAAAGGATATTTCAGGATATTTTATAAGAATAGAAATAATTTTTTTGATAGCTTCAATTTCTTTTGAAGTTAATTCAATCCTTTCCTCCATATATAATAAAAAGAGGCGATTAACAATATTGAGTTTTAGCCTATAATTAAGTAATTCTAGAATTGATAATAAAGGCCTCTCCTTTTTTGTTTGGCCCAAGGTTTAAGTTTTTTATTATAGTGGTTATGGATCAGAGGAGTTGCCATGTTCTTTCCGGAAAAAGATCTAATTTCCTGGATAGAGTTTTGGTTGAAGATGTTGGAAAAGGTTCCTTGTCCTTTGACTCTTTTAAATCAGGTCGAGATAAGCTCCAATTGAAGTTTTGTTCAAATTAAAAATATAATTTAAGAAAGTTTTTTAAATGAAAAGGAGGAAAAGATGAAAGGCCGGAAAATTTTGATATCGATAATTTTGCTCTCTCTCTTTTTTATTAGTGAGGTTCAGGCTATAGATACGCAAGATACAAGACTGCTTAGTCAGCCGGCCATAAGTTCGACAAAAATCGCCTTTGTTTATGCAGGTGATCTTTGGGTAGCTGAAATTGATGGTCGCTATCCCCGCAAGCTCACCTCAGATCTTGGAGTTGAAAGCAATCCGGTTTTCTCGCCTGATGGTCGTTGGATTGCCTTTAGCGCCCAATATGAAGGCAATACTGACGTCTATCTTATTCCCGCTGAAGGTGGAGTGCCTCGCCGCTTGACTTGGCATCCAAGTCCGGATATTGTCCAATGTTTCACGCCTGATGGTCGAGCTGTAGCTTTTACTTCATCACGAGCTGCCTTTGCTCGCTCCTGGAACCATCTCTATACTATTCCGGTTGAAGGTGGTTTCCCTGAGCAGCTTCCCCTTCCCTGTGTATTTCGGGCTCGTTTCTCTCCTGATGGCAGCCGCATTGCTTACAACCCCATTCCAGATGCCTTTCTCCAATGGAAAAATTACCGAGGTGGCCAAGCCTCAACTATTATCATTTACCGACGAAGCGACCATTCCATCGAAAAAATACCTCAGCCTGAAGGTCGGTGTAACGATGTTGATCCGATGTGGATTGAAGATAAAATTTATTTTCGTTCTGACCGAAATGGTGAATTCAATTTATTTGTTTACGACCTCAAGACTAAGCAAATTCGCCAAATCACCCATTTTAAGGATTTCCCTATCATCAGTGCCTCGGCCGGAGCTGGCAAAATCATCTATGAGCAGGCCGGTTATCTTCATCTGTTTGATCCCAAAACTGAAAAAAGCACCAAACTGACAATAGGCGTAGCTGCCGATCTACTCGAACTAAGAGAACGCTATGTCCGGGGAGCTCGCTGGATCCGCAACGCTCATCTTTCGCCTTCTGGAGCTAGAGCTGTTTTTGAATTTCGCGGCGAAATAATTACTTTTCCAGCCGAAAAGGGCGATTATCGAAATATTACCGAAACTCCAGCCGTTCATGAGCGTTCGCCCGCCTGGTCGCCTGATGGGCGATGGCTTGCCTATTTTTCAGATGAATCGGGCGAATATGAGCTTCACCTTAAACCGCAGGACGGGAAAGGGGAAACGAAAAAATATAAGCTTAGTGGGGCTGGCTTTTATGATTCGCCAGTCTGGTCGCCTGATAGCCAGAAAATCGTCTTTGCTGACAACTCCTGGTCACTCTATTGGATAGATTTAAAAACTGGCGCGATTAAAAAAATTGCCACTGAATATCTTATTGGCCCAACTCGAGTCCGTAGTGTCTATGCCTCTTGGTCGCCTGATTCCAAATGGATTGCCTACACGCTCAACACTCAGACTTATATTCAAAAAGTTTTTGTCTATTCTCTAGAGAAAGACAAATCTTATGCCATTACCGATGGCTTGAGCGAAGTAGCCGAACCTGTGTTTGATCCCAGTGGCAAATATCTTTATTTCATTTCTTCGACTGACGCTGGTCCAGTCAAGCAATGGTTTGACATGTCCGCTGCTGATTTAAGAGCTACTTATTCCCTTTATCTAGTTGTTCTGAGAAAAGATTTGCCCAATCCTCTAGCTAAAGAAAGTGATGAAGAAAAGGGAAGACCTGAAGAAAAATCGGCTGAAAAAACACCTGAAAAACCTGCCGAAAAACTAAGCGAGAAGCCGACTGAGAAAAAAGCTACACCGGAAGCCAAACCAGCAACTAAGCCCACGGAAGAAGCTAAGAAAGAAGAAACTAGAATCGATTTTGACGGTCTGAATCAGCGCATTTTGGCTTTGCCTCTACCGCCTGGCAACTATCGGAACCTTCAGGTAGGCGAATCAGGCCACATTTATTATCTCGAATTTCCTTATTTACCCCTAGGAGTAACGATGGCCCAAATTGGCGATAGACCAACTGGAGCCAAGCTTCATCACTTTGATTTGAAGACACGAAAAGATGAAGTAGTCATGGAGGGTATTAATAATTACCTAATCTCGGCCGATAAAAAGAAAATTTTATATGCTGCTCGTGACACTTGGGGGATAACTAATTTAGCCGGCAAGATTCAAGTTGGGCAAGGAAGAATCAATGTAGATACGATTGAAGTAAAAATCAATCCGCCATTGGAATGGCGACAGATTTTTTATGAAGCTTGGCGAATTAACCGCGATTATTTTTATGCCACTAATATGCATGGTTGCGATTGGGAAGCAATGAAGAAAAAATACGAGGTCTTCCTGCCTCACTTGGCCTGTCGGTCCGATCTCAATCGAGTCATCCAATGGATGTGCAGTGAATTGGCTGTTGGCCATCATCGAGTTGGTGGTGGCGACAGTCCTTTTGAACCAAAAAGAGTTCAGGTCGGTCTTCTTGGGGCCGATTATGAAATTGCCCAAGGACGATATCGATTTAAAAAAGTTTATGGCGGTCTCAACTGGAACCCTGACCTTCGGGCCCCTTTGACCGAGCCTGGAGTTGATGTTAAAGCTGGCGAATATCTACTGGCCGTGGACGGCAAGGAGGTCAAACCCCCAGCTAATATCTATAGTTTCTTTGAAAATAAGGCCGATAAAATTGTGGAAATAACGGTCGGACCAAGGCCTGATGGCCAAGGAGCCCGAACGGTTAAAGTTGTACCTATTGCTGATGAAAGCGCTTTGCGAAATCGGGATTGGGTTGAAGGTAATTTAAGGAAAGTGGAGGAAGCCACGGGCGGTCGGGTTGCTTATGTTTATGTGCCTAACACTACAACTCTAGGCTATATTTATTTCCGCCGCTATTTCTTCCCTCAAGCTTATAAAGAAGCGATTATCATCGATGAAAGATTCAACGCGGGTGGTTTGGTCGCCGATTATTATATCGACTGGCTAAGAAAACCTTTCATTGCCATGTGGCATATGCGCTATGGAGCTGATTTAAAAACGCCAAGCGCCTCAATTCAAGGCCCAAAGGTTATGTTGATCAATGAAATCGCTGGTTCAGGAGGTGATCTGCTTCCCTGGATGTTTAGAAAATTTGGTCTCGGGCCGCTTATTGGAAAAAGAACATGGGGCGGCTTGGTTGGAACTCTCGGTTTTCCAGTTTTAATGGATGGCGGCACAGTAACGGCGCCTAATCTGGCTATCTGGACAGAGGATGGCTGGATAGTTGAAAATGAGGGGGTTCCGCCTGATATTGAAGTGGAAATTACGCCCGCTGATTATGTTGCTGGCCGCGACCCGCAGCTTGAAAAAGCCATTGAAGTGGTTATGGATCTTTTGAAGAAGAACCCGCCGCCAAAGTTGCAACGGCCGCCCTACCCCATCAGGGTGCGTAAATAATTAAAATCGGTACCAATTAATTAAAATCGGTTCCATCTCACTCATTTACCATTTTTTCCATAATTATCCAAAAATAGTTTTGCCTCAATTATTTACTATTTTTCTTTTCCTTTCCTTATCCAACCTAGTATTCTTTTGCTCTTTCGCTCTCCCTAATAAAATCAAATAAATAAAACTTTATTAAAAGTTAATCGAAAATAAAAACATCCTCATCTTACAAAAAGGCAAGTACTTAAAATTTGGCTTTTAATAAATTTGTAATAAAAATTGCCTTTCAAAATCCAAATAATTTCTTCTAAAAAATATACCTTTATCTAAATTATCTGCTTATTTACAAAAGCAAGAACGACTAGATATAAATAAGGAAAAAAAATAATTAAGTAAATTAGTGAGGCGGTATCTATTTTGAAAAAAGGTAAATGTATAAAGCGGAACCAATTTAATAAAAAAATAAAAGAAAAATAGGTAAATGAGTAAGGCGGTACCTATTTGGGAAGGCGGTACCTATTTGGGAGGGGAGAGCCTGAAGATAAGGGGACTTTCTTGGCCCTGAGCATCCACGGCAGCAATGGCATAGCGCTTAGAACCAGCGCCCCCATCTCGCGAAATATATTGAAAGGTATTGGCGTCAACACTGGCCAATGAAAGCAGATCCGCCAAACTCACCTTATATAACTGATAACCAATTATTTTCTTGGAGGCATTGGCCGCATTCGGTCCCCATTTGAGGATATCTATAGTCTCCTTCATCAAAAGTGACCTATTTTCTTCCCGCCGAACAGAAAAATTCAGTGGAGGACTGGGCAAATCTCTATAAGCTTCAAGGCCTGGCACTTCTCTATAGGCCCCCATTGGGTCTCCGATAATAACCATGCCGTAATGCCAGCCAATAAT
>JAOAFQ010000080.1 GCA_026416195.1 Candidatus Aminicenantota bacterium
AAATTTTTCTTCTAACCATTTTTTATCTTGGCGACTTAATCTCGCCATTTGGCCTTCCTTTCAAAAAACTTTCGATCATTTTATAACAATTTTTTTATATAGTCAATTTATTGTTTTGGTTTCTTAACCATAAGGGATAGCTCTAAAGATATCGTTGCCAACAATTTTTCCTTTCTTTACTCCATAGGGAAAGTTTATTACCTTCAGTTCTCCTGGATGCCCATTCCCGACGCCTATCTGAAAAAGATATCTTTCTTGCTAGGAGCAGGCCTCGGTTTGAGCCATTACGAGGTCACTGGTCTAACTTCAAAATATCGTTATTATGACCATGAAATATTTCCATATGAAAATTCAGACAAAAAATCCTTTTCCAAAAACCGATTGGCTTGGCTCGCCACTGCCGAAGTTCACTATTTCTTTAGGGAGCACTTCTCGCTTGGTTTTGGGGCAGAATATCGATTTACGCCTATAAGGAATTTAATCGAAAGCCTAATGCCTGTAAACGAATTTCGAGATTTAATTCTCATTAATTCTTATAATCTCTAAAAGAGGTAGGCCAACTTGGATAAAATTGATAAAAGTAATGCATCATTGACCTGGCTTTGGAGAGTGAACTAAGAGTTAAATCGAGTTCAGTCCCAAGCTTCAGGGAAAGAAAATGAAATGAATTATTAGCCCTTCATGGGGTAAAATAGCTTTCGAAAAAATTATAAAAAATATTTTAGGAGATCAAGATGGACAAAATTGAAATAGCCATTCTCAACTCACTTAAAGTCAACATGGGGTATAAGGCTGGGGAGAAGGTAGCTATTGTGATGCAGGAATGGAATCCAAAGTTTGGCGAACTGGTTCGACCAAAATTTGAAAAATCCAAGGAACTTTGCTGCCGGATGTTTGAAGTATTTAGGAAAGCTGGAGTTGACGTGGAACTGATCAGCTATATACCGGAAGAAGCCCGAAATGGGGTCGATGCCACTCCGGACCTTTATGAAAGAATCGGTTTCAAAGAAATTATATTTATGCCCACTGCCTTTTCCTTGACCCATACCGGCTTCCGGCGGGCCCAGAATGAGAAAGGTTCAAGAATAGCCAGCATGCCCGGTTTTACCTTGGAAATGTTTGAAGAAGGGGGGCCGATGGATGTGGATTATATTCGCCTTCATCAGCAGACTGAAGCTGAAGCTGATAAGCTCAGAAAAAGCCGTTACGTCAGGGTTATAGCTGAAGAAACTGACATAATTGTAGAAATTGATCCAACTTTGGTTCATGTCTCCAGTGGCCTGCTCGATCAGCCTGGTAAATATGGCAATCTGCCTGGCGCTGAAGCTTATGTGGTTCCGGTGCATGAGGGTGACTCCCACGGCTATTTTACCGTGCCAGCTGGGTGGGGTGGGCCTGGACCCTTGAAATTCCGAGCTAAGTTTTTCGTGGAAAGAGGAAGATTTGTTGATGTCAAGGGCGACACTACAGAAGCTCAAGAGTATATTGATAAAGAAGTCAAACCGCTTATCTTTGGAGGCAAGGACTTTAATATTCTGGCTGAGCTCGGTATCGGCACCAATCCGAACATCACTGGCGAATACATTCAGAAAAAAGGTTGGAATACCCTAGTCGCTGAAAAAATCCACGGCTCTATCCACTTCGCCAATGGCAACAACAAGGGGATGGGCGGCCAGAATGATGTTCCTGTTCATCTTGATTGGGTAGTTCCCAACGTTAAGGCCAGCTTTATTCCCTAAGTTGATTCCTCTTGAGCAGGTTTGATGGTTAATTTTATTTTTTAAAATTTGTAAAATCAGAAAAAGGCGATATTATGAATATCCTTTTAGTTGTTGGCTTAACCTGCCTCTTAGTATTGATACTTTTTTTGGTTAGGGAGTTGACTGATATTTTAGCGTGGGGACCGCTGGATTTTGGTTTCGTTTGGCTAATGGTCTTAAGCACCAGCATTGTTTATGAGCTTATAACGAGGAAACACAAAAATAAAACATATCGGCTGGCTCTTGCTGTAGCCTTAGGTACAGGTTTCATTATGATTTGGACCAATTTGGCGGTTGGCTTAATTGGGAGTGAAGACGAACCTGTCAATATGATCTATTTAGTCCTTCTGGCTGGGGGTTTAATTGGAGCCCTTCTCGTGCGTTTAAAAGCTCGGGGCCTAACCATAACCATGGGAATCATGGCCTTAGGTCAAGTTCTAATCACCCTTATTGCTTTGCTGGCCGGATGGCAACACCTGCCGAGTAGCTCGGTCAGCGATATTTTGAAAGTAAATGGTTTTTTCTTCCTCCTCTGGCAAACTAAAATGTATCTTTTTGACCCATCTTGCGCCTTTTCATTAAGTGATTTATATTAAAAATAAAAAAAGGAGGTAGGGGATTAATAAGTTCTTCTTAATCGATATTGATTATGATGTCCTTGAGGACAAACTCTACACTATATTGATTGGCCGAACCAAAGATGGCCGAAGAATTGTCGTTCTTGACCCTTCTTATGAGCCTTATTTCTATGTCCTTCCGGCCAATTTAGAGAAAGCGAAAAAAGAGATTGTTGAGATTTTAAAAAAGGAAGGCGTTGAAATAAGAGGAATAGAGGTTGAGAAGAAAAATCTCATGGGCGAAGAAAAAGATTTCCTTAAAATTCGCTGTTTCTTGCCACCTGATCCCCAAAAAATCCGCGATTTAATCAAAGGCTTAGAGAAAAAAAGAGGCGGCTCAGGTTCAGTTATCGATGAATTTGAATATCAAATTGGCTTTTATCGCTCTTATCTTGTCGATAAATCAATTTCTTGCCTCGATTGGCTTGAAGTTGAGGGTGAACCACGCTCGCTCAGCTTTAAAGCCGACCTAATTTTAGAAGCAAAAAAAATGGTTAAAATTGAGGACCAGCCCTTGTCTCTTAAAATTCTTGCCTTTGATACCGAAGTCATTGAAGAAAAAAGGGGCGAACGACAACTCATTATGCTCTCGGTTTATGGCGAAAAGATCCACAAAGTCTTAACTTATAAAAAAGGAAAATTTCCTCCTTTTGTTGAAATTGTTAAGGACGAGAGATCGTTAATTGAAAGATTTGTCGAGTTAGTCAATGAATATGATCCTGACGTTATTTCCGGCTACAATTCAGATCTTTTCGATTTTGTTGTTCTCAGAGAAAGAGCAGCCAAGCTAAAAGCCAAATTAGATGATCTATCGGTTGATTGTTCAGGAGTTACGCTCTCTAAAAGAGCCAGAGTAAGTACAGCCCGACTCAAGGGGTTTGTCCATATTGATATCTTTAATTTTGTTAATAACATTCTCGCCCCGATGCTCCAAACTGAAGTTCTCAGCCTCGATTCGGTTTCTTCAGAAATTTTGGGCGATGAAAAAATTGAAATGGAATATTCGGATATTCTTGAAGCTTGGAAAGAAGAAAGAAATCTGGAAACGCTGGCTCGTTATTCCCTCAAGGATTCAGAGCTTACCTATCGTCTTTCCCTTGTCCTCCTGCCCCAAATCTGTGAACTTACCCGAATCGTTGGCCAGAGCCTTTTTGATGTTTCCAGGATGATGTACAGTCAGCTAGTTGAATGGTATTACACTCGGAGAGCAAAGGAAATGGGAAAAATCATTCCCAATCAGCCCAAATTTGAGGAAATTCAAGCCAGGCAAAAAGAAACTTATCTTGGCGGCTATGTCAAAGAACCAGAAGCAGGCTTGCACGAAAATATCGCGGTTATCGATTTTGCTTCTCTTTATCCTTCCATTGCGGCCACTTATAACATTTCTTTAGAGACTCTTAATTGTTCTTGCTGCCAAAAGGATGGTTATAAAGTGCCCGATCTCCCTCATTGGTTCTGTAAGAAAAGGCCTGGTTTTGAATCCCTGGTCATTCAAGACTTGCTTACTGAACGCCAAAAAGTAAAAAAGGAAATGAAAAAATATGAACCTGGCTCCCTCCAATATAACTTGCTTAATAACCGCCAGCTGGCTTTAAAAACAATCGCCAACGCCAGCTATGGTTATTATGCTTTCCCAGCGAGCAAATGGTACTCCAAAGAATGCGCTGAATCAATTACCTCTTTCGGCCGCTACTGGATCAAAAAAATCATGGAAAAAGCTGAGGAAGCTGGCTTTAAGCCAATTTATGGGGATACCGATTCGGCCTTTCTTGGCTTGGATGGCCGAAGTAAAAAGGCCTTACTTTCTTTTCTAGAAGAAGTCAATGAGGAGCTACCTGGCATCATGAGGATGGAGCTAGAAAACTTTTATCAGCGGGGAATTTTTATCCCCCGAGAAGTTGGTGGGGGTGTGGCCAAAAAACGATACGCCCTTATCGACGAAAAAGGAATTTTGAAAATAAGGGGACTAGAAAAGGTCAGACGAGATTGGTCAAATCTATCCAAACGAACCCAGGAAGGGATATTAAAACTTATTCTGGAGAAAAAAGATATTAAGGGAGCTATTGCCCTAGTCAAAGAAAGTATCAAAAAGCTCAAAGAGGGAAAAGTAGAATTGAAAGATCTCGTGGTTTATGAGCAGCTTTCTAAGCCCCTGGCCGAATATAAACAAATTTCTCCCCACATTGGAGCGGCTAAGAAGCTTGTCGCCAAAGGTATCCCGATCAGTGAAGGTAGTGTCATTGGTTTTGTCATTGAAAAAGGTCAAGGCTCAATCTCCGAAAGAGCGCAACCTATAGAATTTGCCCATCTCGACAGGATAGATACCGAATATTATATCCATAACCAAATTATTCCGGCCTCCTTGAGGATTCTCAAAGTCCTTGGAGTGAGAGAAGAAGAGATTGTTTAGTTTTCTTAAATTAACCTTTTATCTTCTTTGCTTGCCAAAAAACAAAGCCAAATTGAGTTTCTTAAGAGTTAGTTGATTTGTCCAGTTCTGGACAAAATAAATTATAAAAATTAGGGCTATGTTTTGGCTGATAAAGCGAGGTAAATTTTAGGCCAAGTCAAAGTTATCGTATTCGATTCGACAGGGTACGGAAAAATTGTGCTAAGAATTATATGCCTTTTATTAAGATTAAATAGAAATTATCCAGACGCTTATTGCATAATTTAAAAAAGAAATATTTTTATTTTTTCGGCGGACAAATAAATAAAACGAGAATAATGGCTAGATAATTTTTTTCCTGGGCTAAATAATTCAGAAAACAAGGTCAGGCTGAATATAACCAAGAAAATGGCCATGATTAAAAGGAGGAACAAATGAAGCGACAGAGGCTTTCCCTTATCTTTCTTTTTCTGTTGACAATCGGATTAATTTTTACCCCAGCTAAACCAGTTGAAAAAAGGAAAATTAGCCTTGAAGACTTTTATGAATTTAAAGAAATCAGAGACCTCAGCTTTTCTCCTGATAATAAATGGTTGAGTTATACCGTTATTGTTAAAGATAAAGAAAAGAAAAGTCGTAACTCAGATCTGTGGATGATACCAGTTGAAGGAGGACCTGCCCTAACATTAACTTATCATGACCAATCTGATACTCAGCCTCGCTGGTCCCCAAATGGCCGTTATTTGGCTTTTCTTTCCAACCGTTCAGGGAAAAATCAAATTTGGCTTTTTAATACTCAGGGAGGCGAACCTTATCAACTCACACGAATAGAAAGCGACATTGAAAAGTTCAGTTGGTCCCCAGATAGCTCAACGATAGCTTTTTTAGCTAAAGATCCAAAAATTAAGGAAAGAAAGGAGCAAAAGGACAAAATGAACGAAGAAAGAGAGGAAGATAAAAATCAGGAGATTATTGTCGTCAATCGGCTGCAACATAAAAGGGACGGCGAAGGATATCTTGACAATCGCTATACTCATATCTGGTTGGTTTCAATCTCTACCGGCGAAACCAGGAAGCTTACTGACGGTCCCTATGATGAAGCTGATATTTGCTTTTCCCCAGACGGGCGGGAAATAGCTTTTAGTTCGAATCGAACTGAAAATCCGGATGGTAACAGAAATACTGATATCTGGGCCGTTGATATAAAGACAGGAAAAATAAGACAAATTACCATTGAGCCTAAACCGGAAGCAAATCCTTGTTATTCAAGGGATGGTCGTTTTGTGGCTTATCTGCAACCATCAAGCCCAGTTTACGGGACCAATTTTCTTTGGCTTATTCCAGCTCAAGGTGGCCAACCTATAAAGCTTACAGCATCCTTAGATAGGAATATTTTGCCTGATTTTTTCTGGTCAAAAGACAATCGATATATCTATTTTTGTTTTGAAGACAGCGGTAATCAATCCCTGGCCCGAGTGGAAATAAAATCTGGCCAAATAGAGCGATTGGTTAGTGGCGAAAAAGTCCTTCGCCACTTGACCTTATCGCCTGATGGCCGCTATCTTGCTTTTGTCCAAACCGATAGCCTCAGGCCTGCTGAAATTTTTGTGGCTCACGAAAATGATCAAGAAGCCAGAAAGATAACCTCAATCCATGATAATTTTATCGCCCAATTGAATCTGACTTTACCTGAAAATATTCATTATCGAAGTTTCGATGGCCAGGAAATCGAGGGTTGGCTTATGAAACCAATTGATTTTGACGCTAATAAAAAATATCCAATGATCGTTCTTGTTCATGGTGGACCTAATGCTCAGTATGACACTTCTTTTAATTTTGAGGCTCAACTCTTCGCAGCTGAAGGCTTTGTTGTTTTCTATTCTAATCCCCGCGGAAGTTCTGGCTATGGTGAAGCCTTTGGCCGAGCGATTTGGGCCGATTGGGGGAATAAAGACTTGAACGACATTCTTGCTGGGATCGAGCATGTTCTAAAAAAAGGATTTATTGATAAAAACAAATTGGGTATTTATGGCTGGAGCTACGGTGGCATTTTGGTCAATTATGCCATTACCAAAACAAATTTGTTTCGGGCCGCAATCTCTGGCGCTAGCGACAGCGATTATTTCAGTTGTTATGGAACTGATGATCTTCACTTGTGGTGGGAAGAAGAGCTTGGTCTACCTTGGGACAATTTTGATCTTTACCGACGGCTTTCCCCCATCAAGGAGGTGAAAAAAGTCAGAACACCAACCCTTTTTCTCTGCGGCCAGTTTGATTATCGCTGTCCTCTGCCTCAATCCGAACAGATGTACGTCAGTTTGAAAAGATTAGGAGTGGAAACTGAATTAGTAATTTATCCTGATGAATCCCATGAGTTAAGTCAACTTGTTCATCAAATGGATCGGCTAAAACGCGTTCTCGCTTGGTTTAACAAATATTTAAAATAAAAAATTTTATTTTCCTAAAAAATCCTAATAAATTAATCATTGAATCAATCATGAGCTTTGGATCTTTAAACTTTATCCTGTCTTCTCGGGTCGATGGTAGCACTAAAAATTAACCTAATTATTTAGATTGAAGGGGATTGAAACGAGAGTTATTTTTTAGCTTATATCCTATGTTTTAAGTTTTAAGACCAGATTAGCCAGGCGTTGGCCAAGGTCGTAGCACGAAGCCAGCTCGTTTTTATTTGGTTCCTCAACCGCCGCTGCACCATAGTGTTTGTCATTGGCTCGGCCAAAAATTATCATTCCATGAACAAGCATGGCTTGAAGGATGGATAAAAGGGTAGTTTCAGCGCCAGTAGCCGTTCCGCCTGAGCTGGTAAAAGCCGCCCCGACTTTGCCCTCAAGTTGGCCATGAATTTTAACTGATTTATCAACCAAGGCTTTAATCTTAGCTGACATTTGTCCGTAATAAGTTGGCGAGCCAATAATAAGGCCATCTGCCTTGACCAAATCCTGAAGGACGACTTGGTCAACTTTTTTAACGACCACTTCTGTGCCTTTAACTTCTCGCACCCCCTGGGCAATGGCCATGGCCATTTTCTTAGTATTTCCAGTTTTTGAATCATAAATAATTAAAATCTTGGCCATTGAGCCTCCTTTGCTCTTCTTTCACGATTAATATTAATCACTAAAAAATGGTACGCGCCGATTCGATCAAATGTCAATCAGGTTAGAAAGATGAAATAAAAGTAAGCTCGGCTTAAGATCAAATTTGTTGAGTTGAGATTAATTAGTATGATATATTAAAAAAGCGAGGTAAAATCAACATCTTCAAGAAGTGGGGGCTTAATTGAAAAAAATTATAGGTTTAATCTATCTTGGATTATTCATAAGTTTATTTAGTTTTTTCTCGATCAGGCACGGCTTCTTTCAACCAAAACCGCCGTCCAGAACCGAGAGCAAAATTAGTTATATCGGCCGCGGCAGCGGTAGCGGTGATAGCCAGATGAGAAAGCCTATGGGCCTTGCCCTTGATTCGCAAGGCAATCTTTATGTTTCCGATTATCAAAATAAAAGAATCCAAAAATTCGATCATAATGGGAATTTCCTGGCTAAATGGAATTTCAATACGATTGCCGATAGTGGCCCGACAGGTCTAGCCGTGGGTAAGAACAAGCTTTATGTCTGCGACCACAATCAGTCCCGAATCCAAATTTTTACTCTTGATGGTACTTTGGACTCAATCTGGGCTGTTCCTTGGGATAAGGAAAAAGAGGAGATGGCTGTTCCGGTCGACGTGGCCCTAGATGGGGCTGGCCATGTTTACGTGGTCGATAATACCAACGATCGAGTTGTTAAATTCAGACCCGACGGAAGAGTTATAACCGAATTTGGCCATTCAGGACAGGGGGCTTTAATGAGTCCTCTTGGAGTAGCCATTTCAGGTAACTATGTTTTTGTCACTTCCTCTGAAAACCACCAGATCTGCCAATATGATTTAAATGGAAATTTTATTGGTCAGTGGGGATCTCAAGGTTCGGGTAATGGCCAGTTTAATTATCCCTCAAGTATAGCCATTATGGGAAACACCACCGTCATAGTTGGTGATCTCAATCTTTATCCCATTTTCGCTCGGATTCAGAAATTTAATTTTAATGGCGGCTACCTAGCCACAATTCAACCCAATAAGGGAAACTTTTACCCTCGTGATTTAGCGGTAGATAACACCAGGGGAAGAATTTATATCTGCGCTTCCAATGACAATCGGATAATGGTCGTGGATACATTTTAATAAAAAAGGCAATTAATCAAGTTCAGGCAAATTTTAATAAGACAATTCCAACTCTTGAAATTACCAGGCAAATTTAAATAAACTCATCTCCGACAATTTGAAGAATAAATGACCTAAAAATTTAAGACATATGAATAAGAGGCTAAAAATTAATAAATAGGAAGGAAAATATGTTCTTACCCAAAAAATCGCAGGTTTTGATTAAATTAGTAGAGCAATCTTCAGTGGTTGAAGAAGGAGCAAAAATCTTAAAGGAAGCCTTTAATAATCTTTCAGAGTTAAAACATTGTTGTGCAAGGTTAGAAATCCTTGAATTTAAAGGCGATGAATTTGTCCATGAAATCACTGAGGAAATTGAAAAAATTTTCATTCTGCCTCTAGATAAAGAAGATATTAAGGAAATGACCGACCGATTAGATGATATCTTAGACGAAATAGAGCAATTAGCCAATCGTCTTTATCTCTATGATATTACTAAGGGGAATGAGTCGTCGATAGAATTCTCAGACCTAATCCTTCAGGCGGTTAAGCAAATCCATAAAGGATTGATTTTAGTTAATGAACACAAGTTTCATTCCGACGAGTTTCTTGAATGCTTTGAAAATCTTCACACCTTAGAAAACCAGGGGGACAAGCTTCATCGTAGAGTTTTAAAAGAACTTATGAGCGAAGCATCAGCCAACTTTAATAACGAAACTCTCCTTTCTTTGATTAAATGGAAGGAAATTTTCCAGATGTTAGAGGATACCCTCGATATCTGTGAAGATGTAGCGATAATTTTCGGAAGATTAAGAATTAAATACAGGTGATCAATCATGGACATGACTTTTATTGCCCTAGTCGTGGCTATTTTCCTTTGTTATGTCTACGCCTTTGTTGGGGGGTTTACGGATGCGGCTAATGCCATCGCTACTTCCATAGGCTCTCGAGCCCTTTCCCCTAGAACAGCGGTTTTAATGGCTGGTTTCTTGGAAATTGTTGGGGCTCTAACTGGAACTGCAGTGGCTTTAACCATCGGCAAAGGCATTGTTTCTTTGGACCTGATTAATCTTTATACTGTTATTGGCGCGCTGGCCGGGACAATGACTTGGAGTTTGCTTACCTATTATTTTGGTATCCCGGTTAGCGAAACCCATGGTTTAATTGGGGGAATCATTGGAGCAGCCATTTCGGTGGCAGGCCTGGAAGTTATTAAATGGTCTGGATTAACCAAAATTCTAATTGCGATTGTTGCTTCTCCCTTGCTCGGATTTTCAGCTGGTGCCTTCCTAATGGGCCTAGTCTATCGTTTCTCCCATTCAGCTCCTAGCGCTAAAATGAAACCTTTATATAAAAACTTGCAGCGTCTTTCAGCCGCTTTTATGGCCTTCAGTCATGGTCGAAATGACGCCCAAAAACCAATGGGAATACTGGTTATGGTTTTAGCTCTCCACTACGGATGGAAAGACCCAAAAGTTCCTCTTTGGGTTATTTTAACTATCGGGATCACAGCTGGAGCTGGCGTCGCCTATGGCGGATGGCGGATAATAAAAACATTGGGCCTAAAAATAACCAGCTTAGAAACAGAACAAGGTTTTGCGGCTGAAACCTCAGCTGCTTTGGTGCTGCAACTTGCTTCAGCCTTAGGCATTCCCGTTTCAACGACTCACACCATTACTTCTTCGATTGTTGGCGCTGGTTCAGTTCGGCGCTTTTCTGCAGTTCGCTGGGATATTGCCTCCGATATTGTCATTTCCTGGGTGCTCACCTTACCAGCAACTATTTTTTTGGGCTGGCTATATATGAAGCTCCTTCAGGTCATTTTTTAGCTCCGACCGCCTTTTTGCTCGAGAAAATCATCTCAATGAGTCTTGGTAATAAAGAAATAAACAATTAATTTAGACAACTAGAGACAACAAATAATTTAAATTGATGGCTTAGACCAAGAAAGAATGATTCGACGACCATCATAAACAATTAACCCAGCCAAACCGACCAAAAGAAAAGAGATTGTCCCAAGAAGAAAACGTCCTCGAAGACAAAAATTATATCCTTGATAAAGCAGGGCAGAAATAGTTGTCAACAACATAAAAATAGCCGGATAAAGAGTGTATTTGGATGGTTTGCGAACACTAATAAGATATCCAGAGACAGTAATCAAAGCCAGAGCGGCTACTAGTTGGTTACTAGCTCCGAAAACAGGCCAAATAGCTTTATAGCCTTCAGACAAAGCTAAAAGGGTAGCAAAGCTAATAGTTATTAGCGTTGGCCACCACTTATTGGCTAAAAAGGGAATTTTTTTCCCTAGCAACTCATCGAAAATATATCGACCAAGTCTAGTGGCTGTATCGAGGGTGGTTAAAACAAAAGCATTTAGCATGAGAGTGCCATAGAAAATGCCAAAAGCTAAAGGAATTATCGGAATGGCCGAAACGAATCGGCCAAACCCTGTAGCGAAGGCAACAATCGGGCCACCACCGCCGCCTTGCTCGACAGGTTTCATTAGATACTGAAAGCCAAAAGGATTTACCACTTCTGATGGATCCCAGACAAGAGCTGAACTGGCAATTAAAACGACCAGAGCAGCCAAAGAAGCCTCAGTCAGCATTCCGCCAAAGCCAATAAGTTTCCCCTTAGATTCCTTGGGAAGCTGTTTGGCCGTGGTTCCACCAGCAATTAAAGAATGGAAGCCAGAAATAGCGCCACAGGCTATAAGAACAAAAAGCATGGGCCAGAGCGGGCCTTCCTTACCCATAAAAGACACGAAAGGAGGCGCATTCATTTTAGGACGGCCAAAAATTAAGCCGACATAGCCCAAAAAGAGACCGAGGAACAGAATCCACATGGATAAATAATCTCTGGGTTGAAGAAGAAACCAAACAGGTAAAGTGGAAGCAAAAAGGCAATAAATCATGAGAATTAAGATCCAAACAGTTGAAGCTGAAATTCCAAAAACAGAAGGAGGTAATCTAACTGGAAAAAGCTCCCCCAAATAGATTAAAAAAGCGAGCAAGGCTACAGCCACAACTGTTCCGACGAAAACATTAAAACCTTTCCGGTAAACTAACCAACCAAAAAGAACGGCTAAAAAGATCAGCCCAAAGGTAGGGATAACAATTTCAGGTTTAGAAATAAATGTTTGAGAAGTCACCACACTAAAGACACTTATAACTAAAATAAGAGCTAACCAAACAAAGACAGAAAAGATGATGCGGGCTCTTTTCCCTAGGATGGTTTCCGAGATATCAGGTATAGATCGACCTTTATTTCTGACTGAAGTCATGAGAGAAGTATAATCATGAACAGCCCCAATAAAGACACTTCCTAGAACGATCCACAGTAAGGCTCCAAGCCAACCGAAATAAAGAACCCCCATTAGGGGACCAATGATTGGTCCGGCCCCAGCAATGGAGGAGAAATGATGTCCAAAAAGAAGAGGAGTTTTGGCTGGATGGTAATCAACGCCATCACAGAGAGAATTAGCCGGAGTACAAAGGGAATCATCAGGATTTATAACTCTTCGATCAATTTGAGCTCCATAAATTTTGTAGGCCAAAAATAACCACAAGATAATCAAAATTCCTAAGACTAAAGCATTCATTTTTTTTCCCTCTTAAGAAAGGGAATAATACCTCAACTTCAAACTGTCTTCAAATAGGACTGAAAATTAACTAGTTTATTCTAGGCCAAAAGGTATTATTAGAAAAATAAAATGTCTTCATTTAAAATAATGACTGAGATGAAAAAACCAATTTTGGACAAGCTAAAAAATCGAGCGGCCAACTTAAGAAATGAAATCTTTGCTTTAAGTTTAGCTGTTAAAGACAAGCGAACTCCTCTTTTGGCAAAAGTTTTAATTGCCCTTTCTGTAAGCTACGCCCTTAGCCCAATTGATTTGATTCCTGATTTTATTCCTGTTTTTGGCTATTTTGATGATCTCATTCTCCTTCCGGCAATAATTGCCTTCGCCCTAAAACTTATTCCTAAGGAAGTCTTGGAGGCTTGTCGAACAAGAGCTCAGGAAATTCAAGTCAATAAAAAGCTGGGGTGGATTGCGGCCGTTTGGATTATCATTTTTTGGCTTATCATTCTAATCTTGATAGTGAGAAAGATAATAAGCTAAAAACTATAAATAAAAAACCTCTCTTAATTTAAAGGATATGATTATAAAGCTTATTTTTGGTTTAAAATTTGTTATCGAAGTAAAGGGGGAAGGGAAGTTTCACCCTGAGATCGCCTGAGCAGTCGCAAGAAATTACCAGAAAGAAGATTACCCAACTCTCCACTTTCTATTTTAGCTTTTATTAACTCGGCTACAATTTGGAATAACCAATCGTGACCTGCTTTTTCCCAGAGGCAAAGGTTATTAACCACGAATAGATTGTCACTCCCGATTATCTTTCTGATTTCAAGAAGCTTTTGGACATAGTCAGATGGGGCCAAATTTGGCGTCGCCACTAGACCTAATGCTGAACCTTTCTTTTTAATAAACTCTAAGGTCTCTTGGCTTGGGATATTTCTACTGATTATTCCTATCGGGCGGGTAGAAATATTAAGAATTTCTTTAAGTTGATCATCGTTTGGATTAAGAATTATCAATAACAAATCTGCCTGATTTATAGCTTGAATAATTTGCTTTCCTTCCTCAGTCAAGCGGTCATCAGTAAAAAAGGCTGAGGCGACTTCGGCGATGAAATAAAGTCCTTGTTTAGCTAGAACTTCAGCCCAACGAGGTTGGCCTTTTAACCCTTCGGTGCCCCGTAAGCCGGGTAAAACCGAGGTTTTACCTTGTCCCATTGCTGCCTGAAGGCCTGAAGTTCCGGTGAAAAGAACTAAATTGGTCCTTTTTAATTCTTCGGCAAGTTCAATAAGCTGACGAATCAACTCCACTCGAAGAGCATCTCCGCTCATCCCCTCAGGAGGCACGAGACGCACAAGCTGTAAATCAACAAAGGCGTCCTGAGCCTTCTGGTGTTCAGCTATAAACTTAGGGGCTGGCTCGAAAACATAATTAATTAATGTCTGATGACGGAAGTGATAGCGCTCGAGGCGCTGCGATGGAAAGAAATCAGCCTTTTCATTGGCCAGAATGGCAGCTGCCGTCATTACAAACTCGCCCGTTTTTTTAAGCAGTTCAGGTTTGATTAATTCAGGCACATCATTGGCCTGATGATATTTAAAATGGTAACCCTCAGTCATAATGGCAAAACCTGGCACTCCTTTGGCCAAAAAGGAGCTATGATCTGAGCCCCCTGGACCACCTCGGCCAGGCCGAACATAAGATAAAATTTCCTTGGGTAATTTGGTCTTCAAAATTTCCCAGACTTCAGGACCATAATAAACACCCCGGAAGTTAACCTGGCCACTTCCGTGGCCAACCATATCCAAATTTAGGTAGGCTACGGTTTTTTCAAGAGGAAATAAGGGATGGTCGGCGTAATAACGGGAACCAAGTAGACCTAATTCTTCGGCAGCCCAGAGAGCGAAGATAATGGTTCTCTTAGGCCTGACTTGATTGAGCTTCATTACCCGAGCCATCTCCATAACCACGGCCGTCCCTGAGGCATTGTCATTAGCGCCATTCATGACCTCGCCCAAAGGATCAACTCCAAGATGATCCATATGAGCGCCGATAATGACACATTCATCTTTGAGAACAGGGTCAGCACCAGTTATTTTTCCCAGGACATTTTTTGTTGGTCTATTAGGTTCAAAACGGGCCTTAAGGCTAATAAAGGCTTTTACGCCCGTGACCAAGGACATGGGTTTCATTTGACTCTCAATCTCTTGAAAATGAAAGCGAAGGTCAGTGAGCAAATCACGGAAGAGAGCATCCACGACTCTATTTTCTATTGAAATAATGGCAAAATCAGGTCGATAAAGATCACGATTGAGACCAAGCCGACCAGGCCTGGCTGGTTGAACCAGTTGGGGCTCTTCTCTTCGAAAAACAAGGACACCTCTAGCTCCAAGTTCTTGGGCTAGACGAATTCGACGATTCAAATTGGCTGCCTCGCCCAACTTTTCAGCCAAAGAAGGAGGTAAATTAGAAGCCAAAAGCACCCATTTCCCCTTAACATCAATTCCTGCATAATCGTTATAACCAGTTTTTTCATCCCGTAGGCCATAGCCAACAAAGATGATTTCAGCCGTAGCCTGAGCTGAACCTGAATAAGGTTGAGCCCGCCAATCCTCGCCATAAAAAAAGGAGCGGCGACCCTTTGGGGTTATTAATTCAAAGATGACACCTTCATCGACCTGGTTTAAATCAACTGTAAAATTCTGGAAATACGTGCCCTTTTCACCGGCTGGTTCAATCCCCCATTCTTTAAAGCGAGCGGCAATGTATTCAGCCGCTTTTTCGCCGCCTTCATGACCACTTCTTCGGCCGAACATTGAATCAGAAGCTAGGTCGCGGATGTAGGCCAAGGCGGCTTGAGGGTCGAATTGACCTCTTTTTTCTTTTTGTTGACTAAAAACTCCAGAAATAAACAATAAAAGAACAACTAAAAAGGCAGACCATTGCTTAGCTTGATTCTTAAATCGATTAAGCTCCAGATGAACTAGCTTCATGTTTGCCTCCTTTTATTCGATTCTCAATTCCTT
Organism: Candidatus Aminicenantota bacterium; assembly: GCA_026416195.1. GTDB lineage: Bacteria > Acidobacteriota > Aminicenantia > Aminicenantales > CALLJL01 > CALLJL01. Next base: position 15,591 of record JAOAFQ010000080.1, read on the forward strand.
GTTTTTAGTCATTTAAAGAGAAAAAAGCAACCGCCAAAGCAAAACTTTTGTTTCATGGAATTTAATTCTTGACAAATACTTTTAAATTCGTTAAAGCTCAAAAAAAGCCAAAAATGAGATGATTTCTCAACTTCCCTGACCTTGAGTTTACGGGAGTGATCTCAATAGCTTTAGTGGAGGCAATTCAGATGAAAAAGCTAATTTTCTTATTTTTGGTTGTAATCTTGACAAGCTTAAACTTAGCAGCCAATGATCAATCTCAAGGATATCTGGTAATTATTGGTGGGGGTGATCGCCCAGAAGCTGTAATGAAAAAAATTCTAGAATTAGCCCGACCTGAGCCTAAAATTTTGATTATTCCTAATGCTTCCAGTGAACCAGTTGAAACTGGTGAAAGATTAAAAAAAGAATTCAGCGATTTAGGCAGCCAAAATATTTTCGTCTTTATTGGCGATAAAGAAAAAGCTAATGATGAGGAATATCTTAGCCAATTATCCGATTTTAATGTGGTTTTCTTTTCAGGAGGCGACCAGAATCGATTAACTAAAGATTTGTTGTCCACTAAATTATTAGATATGATTAAAATAACTTACTCTAAGGGAGGGGTTATAAGTGGAACAAGTGCTGGAGCAGCTGTTATGAGTCAAATTATGATCACTGGCGATGAAACCAAGAACAAGGATACAACCAATCCATTCTGTCTAATTGAATCTGGAAACGTAGTGACAGCAGAAGGCTTTGGTTTCCTTGATGATGTAATCATTGATCAGCATTTCATCAAGCGAAAAAGATTGAATAGATTAATTAGCTTGATTTTAGAAAATCCAAGCCAACTTGGCGTCGGGATTGACGAATCAACCGCCATTGTTGTTTATCCTAATAGAATTTTTGAAGTTATAGGTGATGGCCAGGTGATTGTCTTCGATGCCCGCAAATCGTCGGCTCTAATGAAAAATGAGAAGGGGAAAATTGGAAGAACTAACGTCTCAATGCATGTTCTCCTACCTGGGCAAAAATTTGATTTAAAAACAAGGAAGGTAATCCAATGAAAAGTAAAAGAAAGTTTAACCTAAAGATACCAAATACATATCTTTTAATTTTTTGGCTACTTGTTTTCATTGCCGTTTTAACTTGGATAATTCCTGGTGGTGAATATGAGCGAACTGTAGTCAAGGGAAGAGAAGTGGTCGTTCCGGCTTCCTTCAAGTTTACAAAGAGTGACCCACAAGGATTATTTGATTTATTTATGGCTCCAATTAAGGGCTTTAAAGAGGCCGCCTTAATTATTGGCTTTATCCTATTTGTCGGTGGTTCCTTTAATATTTTAACATCGACGGGGGCTATCGATTCCCTTATTAAGAGATTGCTGACTTGGCATCATAAATCGAATCTCATGAGATCTATTTTTATCCCCTTGCTTGTCTTTTTATTTTCTTTTGGTGGAGCCACCTTTGGCATGAACGAAGAAATTATTCCCTTTGTTCTTATTTTGGTTCCAATTTCGCTTGCTCTTGGCTACGATTCTATTGTTGGCGTGGCTATTCCATTGATTGGAGCTCACATCGGGTTTGCCAGTGCCTTTTTAAATCCATTTAATGTAGGGATTGCTCAAGGTATTGCTGGCCTTCCTCTCTTTTCTGGAATTAGTTACCGTATTGTTTGTTGGTTAATATCAACCTTTATCGCGATTTTATTTATTTCCTTTTATGCAAAAAAAGTTTTGAATAAACCAACCATTAGTCCGGTTTATGAGCTCGATAGGGAAAGAAAATTGGGAAAAAATCTTCAGGATCTTGATTTAAATCACCACCTCAGCGGGCGGCACAAGTTAGTTTTGATAGTTTTCGCCCTAAGTTTAGTTGGACTTGTGGTTGGAGTCATAAAATTCAAATGGTTCATCGAAGAGATCTCAGCGCTCTTTGTCATTATGGGGCTTTTAGCCGGCATTGCTGGGGGATTAAAAAGTGATGAAATTATCAAATCATTTATCAATGGAGCCAAAGATTTAGTCGGCACAGCAATTATTGTGGCCTTAGCTCGAGCTACTCTGGTCATTTCGAGGGAAGGAAAAATAATTGATACTATTCTTTATGGCTTAACTCCTTTTGTTGGCTCAGCTTCGCCCATTTTTGCGGCGCAGAAAATGTTTATCGTTCAATCAATAATCAATTTTTTTGTTCATAGTGGGAGTGGCCAAGCGGCTTTAACCATGCCGATCATGGCTCCGTTAGCTGACCTTGTAGGGGTTTCTCGCCAAACGGCAATCCTTGCCTTTCAATTGGGCGAATATACGAACATCATTATTCCTACTTCAGCCGTAACTATGGGCGCTTTAACCATGGCTAAAGTACCCTGGGAAAGATGGGCGCGCTGGGTTTTGCCATTAATGATTGCTCTATTTATTCTTGGTTTTATTCTTTTAATTCCCCCTTTCTTAATTAATTATCAATAAATTACAAAAACATAGAAATTCTTTTCCAAGGCAATTAGATAATTTCATCCTCTTCTTTGCATTTTTTGGTAAATATGTAAAGTGGTACCTATTTTTATTCTCTTTTGATTTCATCTTTCTCCAAAACATTCTTAATAATTAAGCGTCCCTATCGCCATTATATATTAATCATATCTTATTCGAACAGAAAACATTTGCTTTTCTTTAAATTATGAAAAGTTCTTTGAGTCCACCTTGCTGGCCAGCTCTCAGCCCAAATGGAAAGATTTATGGCCCTAAGGAGAATCAATGACTCTAATTCTCACCTAAAGGAAAATACTTACTAAACCTAAACAAAAAAACAGAGGCTGGACGAGTTTTCGAGTTTTTTTAGGTTATAAATTTGACTTCGATTCAGGGCAATTGGTCTTTATGATCATTTGAGCAAATTTTTTTATATTCTATTTGGCCACGTTTAAATTTGTAAACCAAGACGAAATCAAAGGATGGAGACGATCGTCGTTCAACCGAAAGATCTTGTCTATTATTAGGGGCTTTTTATCTTTCCCTTTCACTAGAAATAACGGCGAAAGATGGAAATCCCATAACCGTCAAGTCCTGAATTCTTCCCTAATCTGGCTGGCAGAAAGCAGACATTCCCCTCCAGTTAGGAGAGCTTTGGGGTATGGATAAAATTAAGCATAAAATTTGGTAAATGAGTGAGGCGAAACTGATTAAAAAATTAACTGGACTTAAAATTAGTATAGCCATAATATACTTAAATCAATTTTGATTTCAGGAGAAAGCTTGAATATGGAAACAAAGAGCTCTTTAAAAATTGGCCTGGTTAGTATTTATGTTAATAGCCCAGAAACAGCCTTTAATTTTTATACTGAAGTTTTGGGGTTTGTTAAGGTCATCTATCTGCCTGAAGCTAAATTGGCGATTGTAGCCTCACCCCTTGATCCGCAGGGAACTGCCCTTCTCCTCGAGCCTAATGAAAACCCCATTGCTAACCGGTATCAAAAAGAAATTTATGAAACTGGCCTCCCCGCTATTGTTTTATCAACCGAAAATATTTTTCAAGAATATGAAAGACTAAAAAAACTTGGAGTCAAATTTAAACAGGAGCCAATTGAAACTGAATGGGGTATTTTAGCCATCTTTGATGATACCTGTGGCAATTGGATTCAGCTCCATCAACCACTAAAATAAAAAGGCTGACGCGAACGAGAAAGCGGAATTAGACCAGACCCTTCCCTATAATATGGCTGCCATCATTAAAAAACTGATTAAAGAAACTGGAGCAAGCATATATCTGAACAGAAATCGCGCTTATTTTTCTAGATGAAGCCAAGCTTAATCGCGATCACGAGGCAGGCTGCGAGACAGGCGAAATTATCGTTGAATCAAAAAAGAAAATAATTGAAAAGTCGATCCATGTTCATTTATTCGCTTTACCAGCTAATGACCAAAAGAATTATTAGTTATCGATTTGACTCTGTTTTAGCCAAAACCTATATAAGCGAAAAAATATCAGTCAAGAAAAATGAATAAAGGAAATAAGATAAAATAAATTAGGAAATAGAGTAGGCGGTACTTATTTTTTTGTACTTATTTTTTCTTAAGAAGTAATCTCATCTTATCAAAATCAAAAGTAAGAGCATAAGGTTTGAAAAAGCCATGGGAAATTAACCCACCAATCCGAAAGCCAAAGGCCTTTTCCAAAGGAAATGTTCCTGTAAAAAGACCAACTACATTTTTTTCTTTAGCTTCTCCCAAGCTGAGTTCTTCAACAATAAAAGGAATTACCTTGATTTTCCCCCCACCTCCAAGGCCTTCTGTTGCCTTATCTTCCATTAATTTTATTTGGGCTTCCTTTAAAGTTGATTCGGGGCAAGTGAATCCGCCTCCGGCTAATCCAGTATCGACAAGAAATAGCCTTTCTGGACTCTGATTAACCCTTCCCCAGGCCAATATGTAATGATCAAACGCCAGCCAGAAAGGAACAACGATTGGCCTTTCTTGCCATATTTGCTTTTCTAACTTCTGCAAATTTTCTTTCGTTTTCTTCTGCACAAGGAGCTCGCCTCCTGGATAATCGATGGTCACAATGAAATGATAGAGAAAAACTGTTCCGATGATGCCGTCAACGCGCTTACCTTTAAAGATGGGAGCAGAGAAACGGCGAACATCCATTATATGAACTGGAATGTTCTCTATCTCAAAATCACCCAATTTTAAACTATCCATTCTCCCGTGAGCGTAGTTAGCCTGTTGGCCACCTGCAAAGACTCCCATTTCCGTTTCAAAAATAGGCACGCCCAATTCCTTCGCCAACTCAGAATCAATGACCACCTCAGCCGCCCCTGTATCAAGAAAAAAATTAACGACTTGGTTGCGGTTGACCTGAACCTCAATGATCGGAAGAGGATCCGTCATAACGAATTTTAAGCGAGTCACATCTGGCTTATCTGTCTTCATTCGGTAAGGGATCAATCCCTTAAAACTTTCAAGTTTCTGAGCCATCGATTCTCGGCCGACTGCTCGGAAAAACTGAGCCGCTTGGAGAAAATCATCCCGGCGATAATATATCTCCGCTAATAAAGCTTTTGGTATAGATTCCTCAGGCTTTACTCGAGTAGCTTGAGTTAGCCACTTCTCAGCTTCGTCAAGGCGGTTTGAGAGAAGAGCAATCCGGCCGAGATGAACGAGACAGCGAAAGTTTTGGGGATCCTCCCTTATAGCCTCGAGATATAATTTTTCAGCCTCGGCAAACTTTCCAGCCTGAAAAAGTTTATTAGCTTGTTCAAGGGTAGGCGGAACAGCGAACAACTCAGGTTGGTTAGTCACTAATAAATTGAGAAATAAAAAAGTCAAAATAATAATCCTTTTTTTGGGCTTCATGAACTTATCCTTTTTCATTTTTTATTATAAGTTACAGATCAAAAAGGAACAATAAGCCTCAATTAAGTAAAAACAGAAAAAAATAGATAAATATGTAAGGCGGAACCTATTTGGAGTATTTGCGGAAGGAGGCGAGAACAGGCAGGACGATGAGCGTCAACAAAGTAGAAGTGGTGAGGCCGCCGACGACCACGATAGCTAATGGTCGCTGAATTTCAGAACCAGGTCCAGTGGCCGCTAATAAAGGGGTTAGCCCAAGAATAGTGGTGGCTGCGGTCATCAGGATTGGACGTAATCTAATAGCGCAAGCTCCAAGAATACATTCCCTAACATTCCTTCTCTTTTGCTCCTCTAACATGATTTGATTCAAAAGAACTATCCCGTTCAAAACAGCAATTCCTAGAAGAGCAATAAAGCCGACCGAAGCTGGAACTGAGAGGTATTGGCCTGAAAGCCAGAGAGAGAAAACGCCACCGACAAGCGCCAGCGGTAAGCTAACCAAAAGAATCAAAACAAGCCGGAAGGAGCCAAAGGTAATAAAAAGGAAAATAAGGATCATTCCTAAGACAATGGGCGTGATAATCATTAATCGGCGCATGGCTCGTTGCTGGTTTTCAAATTGACCCCCCCAAGCTAAGGTCATTCCAGGTGGAAGGGAAACTTCTTCTTTAATCCGTCTTTTGGCCTCAGACACAAAACTCCCGATATCTCGCCCGGCAACATTGAGTTCAATTCCAATTCGCCGGAAACCATTTTCTCGACTAATTTGAACTGGCCCTTCTTTTAATTCAATTTGAGCGACTTCAGCTAAAGGAATAAAGATACCTTGAGCTGTTCTGATGAGGATATCCTTAATTTTTTCTGGGGAATTGCGATAATCTTCGGGAAATTTAACAACCAAATCGAAATATTTATTGCCTTCAAAATAAGTTGTGGCAACTTTACCCCCGATAGCTACTTCGACTACATCCAGCACATCGCGGGTTCTTAGCCCATAGCGAGCCATCCTTTGTCGATCAATTTCCACTTGAAGATATAGCTGACCAGCTACTTGCTCAATCACAAGATCAGTTGCTCCTCTAATTTCAGCTAAAATCGAAGCAATTTCAGCTGCCTTTTCCCGAAGAATGGTTAGGTCTTCACCAAATATTTTTAAAATTAATTGGGACCTCGTTCCAGCTACAAGCTCATCGATCCGACATTGAATCGGTTGACTGAAGCTGAAAACCATTCCTGGTATGGGCTCAAGAACAGCTCGCATTTTTTCAACCAGCTCATTCCAATTGCGAGCATTCTTCCATTCCGAGCGGGGCCGAAGCGAACCAACATGACCTGTTTTATCCACCCCTCTGGCTTCAATCGCTACCCCTGTCTGACCAGTTCGGCCAACTATAATTTCTAACTCTGGAAATTCTTTAAGTTTCTTTTCAACTAAGGCATCGATAGCCAAAGCTTGCTCCAACGAAATTCCAGGAAGAAGTTGAATATCCATATCAAAAGCTCCTTCATCCATAACGGGAACAAACTCCCGGCCCAGGCGAGGATAAAGATAAATGGCCCCTAATAAAAGAATTAAGGCCAGCAGTAATACGGCCCAACGAAACTGGAGGGACAAATTTAAAATGGGTAAATAAATTTGTCGCGTTATTTTGGCCAATAAAGTTTCCGTCTTTCTTTCTTTTGGTCTCATCAAGTAATAACAAAAGACAGGAACAACAAAAATGGAAAGTAACAGAGAACAAAAAAGGGCGATAGCTACCATGATGGCCAGAGGCGAAAACATTTTGCCCTCAATTCCTTGAAGGGAAAGAATCGGTAGAAACGTAAGAACAATGATCATTTCGCCAAAAATTGAGGGCCGCCTCACTTCCAGAACAGCTTGCAAAATATCCTTGAGACGATCCCGATTTCGACCTCGCTCGGCCAGATGCCGTTCGACATTTTCGACTTGGATGATGGAAGCATCGACAATCATTCCGATGGAAATAGCCAAGCCTCCTAGCGACATCAAATTAGCCCCGAGATTAAATATTCTGGCAAAAACAAAAGTAGCCAAAACCGTTAGGGGCATAGCCATAATCACAATCATTGCCCCTCTTAGGTTGCCTAGAAAAAGAAAGAGGACAAGGAGAACAAGAATTGAGCCTTCGAGAATAGCATATTTGACG
>JAOAFQ010000136.1 GCA_026416195.1 Candidatus Aminicenantota bacterium
ATCTTATATACAAGAGCTTTCTTGCCTGGCATTTTAATATTAAGATGGCAAATTCTGGGAGTGCTTATCCAGGTTATATCATGGCCTTTGGGATATGTTTTAAGGGCCCAGGGAGCCGGTAGGCTATTTGTGTTGACACAGGCCATATATAATTCATGTTATCTCATTTTTGTTTATGTAGGTATAAGGTTCTTAGGTCTTGTAGGGATAGGAATCGGCTTTTTTATATCTGATTTTATCTATTTAATTTTGATTTATACAATAGTCTTTAAAAAATATAAAATAAACTTAGCTAATAATGTAGCTTTTCTCGCTTGCGTATTAATTCTTTTATCATTGTGCATAATGGGTATCTCTTCGCTGATTCCACGTTACCAATTTTATATTAATTTCCCCATATTTTTAAGTGCAGCACTTTATTCTTATAAAAAATTGAACTTGAAAATGTGGCTTATTAAACTTATTAAAAAATTCCAAATCAATTAATAACTTTCCTATAAGTATTATTAATAAAATTAGGGCTAAGGTCATTGCCCTTTTGGCCGATTTTAGACACAATCTGGAAATATCGGTTGCCTTAATTTTTCATTTTTAAGCTTAGATATCATCGCCGATGTACAAGATAATTAGTGATTTGATCTAAGAAAGAGCTATCGAGATTTCTGCTTTTCAAGCTATAAAACCAAAGATGGGAGGAATTTGTTCGCGATGGCACAAAGAGATCATGAGGAGCTGCAATCAAAAAAGGCAAAAGGGGTTTTGGAAGGAGGAACATTCACTCAAAGCAATGCCTGAGTAGCTGGCGGAGGATTTGCTGCGAACGACGGTTCAGGCTAAGGGGGGCTCTGAAAGAAATGCACAGCTAGGAGAAAAAGACCTTTTTTTCAGGTTGCCAGTAGCAGGACTATTAGGATGGAACTCTTTATCTTATGGTGCCGGCGGGAGGAAAGGTGGTTATATAAAATCCTTTGCAACCAAGAGGAAAAAGGGCCAGGTTGTCTCGATAAGTTTGGTGCAGAAAGCTTTTATAAACGGGATGTCAACGCGGAAAAGCTGGCGGTTGAGAGAAGCCTTAAGCCTCGGAAATCTCTTTGTTTACAAAGTATCTGAGATAACCAGAGGGCTGGATGAGCAGATGAAAAAGTTCTTGACGAGAGCTCTTTGTGAGGAATATCCCTTATTTTGTAGATGCCATGCCCGAGAAGGCTTGGGTGTTAGGTTAGGTTTAGTTGGAGGCAGTAATGGTAGCATGTGGGGTGGCTAATTGAAGCAAGTGTGAGATATTGGAGATAAAGTAAATTGCTAAGAAAAAAAAGATAGCCGGGAAGCTTATAGATAGACTTAAGTGTCGGGAGGCGAAGCAAATGCGGATTGAAGTACCCGATTATCATAGTGGTATTAAGTAAGCGGGTTAGAAGGAGTTATTTGGTTCTGCCAAGCAAGAGGTGCAAGTTACATTTTATGAGGCGCATGGTAGCTTGGACATAGATTAGGAACAAAACTTAGGGAGAGCTTAATATAAAGTGGATTCAGAGTCAGCTTTCTAGGGAAAAGGCAGAGAAGTTGGTCAAGCTTATTATAGAAAAATATTAGAAGGTAAATACTGATGCAATGAGCTATTTAGAGGAATTAATAGAATACTTGGTATAGTTATATAACTTATTAGAAATGGACAGGTGACGCATCTCTTCTACCAATGTTCCGAAGAACAAAAATCAGAGAATATAGCGCCGAATGATAAGCATGCGTTCATCACCAAGCCTATACGTGAGGTAAATCGTTTCGCGTCTGATGGAGCATATGAAAGATGGAATTAACGAATACTACGCCTAAGCAAGTCCAGGAAAGCTGAGCTCGATAATGAGCAAATTGTTAGCTAAAGCTCTTAAATAAGGCGGACAGCTAAAACCCTACGATAGTTATATCTCGACCAAATCTAGAAATTGCCACAAACGATCCTAAAATATTTACTATTAAGTCAACTTCAGATGAAGTAATTAGTTCGATTGGATGTTAAAAAGTCTACTTCCCAAATCATAATTTATGAGCTATATAATCATTTGTCTTAATATTTATCGGATATCACAGTTAGGTGCAAGTCTTTAGGGGACTCTTCTGCTTTCATCAAATTGCTTCTTTTACCAATAATTATTGACCAAACGACTAAAAGCCACATTGAATAATTGGAAATATTTCCAATTGATACTTCAGATATGTTGCGAACTAAGATCATTAATATTATAGAAATGAAAAGAAAAGAGATTTGATTCTCTGATTTTAATAATATAAAGCTCTTTTTTATTACTATGATAAAAAATAGATAAAATAACAGTAAACCAATTAAACCAAGTTCAAGAATTGTATTTAAATAGCCATTATGGGAGTGGCTTGCAATTTGATCTCTAAGAGATGTGGTCCAGAATCCTCCGAAACCATGTCCTAATATAATTTGTTGTTTGGCATATGGGATAAGTGAATTCCAGATTTCTGTTCTGCCCGTAAGAGTTTCGCTTCGATTCAAGTATTTGGGTAACGATTGAATCGGGATTTTACCCGAGAAGGGGATAACAACTCCCATTGTTAATATTATTATAACAAATGTCATTATGAATCTCTCGATGTTAATTTTATATTTTGCAGCTACTTTAAGCAGCATATAAAAGAATAATCCTACAAGCAAAGCTAAGAAAGACGTAGCAGAATAGGAGAATGTTTTTTTCGGTCCCATCATTAAATACAAAGCCAATGAAACCATAAAAATGTCAGTTAATATTGATAATATTGATGACGATCGCTCCAAATTTTTTATATTTTTCTCAAGTGACCAAATTAAAAAAAGGGCAGATAACGCGCATATCTCTGCCAGACCATTTTTCTGGCTAGCAATGCCCACCCAGCTCAATTCTCCTGACCATCTCCCATAAATTCGACCATAGGCAGGATAATATTTTATAAGCAAAATCGATAAGGGAAGAGCCGTGTATATCGCTTTTTTAAACGCACTGACTAGCGTTCTTGTTGGATACTTTTCTGAACATAAAAGCAGGGCAAGAATAAAAGCAACAGCTTCTCTTCCCCACCCCCTAAATGATATCAATGGAAATCTTGACCAGATGACACTAATAAGAGAATAAATTAATATTGCAACGATTGGAATATTGCCTTTTAATAAATCAGTAAATGAGAAATGCCTTTGAAGTATTATTATAAGGGATAGTATTCCTAAGGCTATTAAAAAATATCTGTCAGGCAAACTCCCGGCTTCTATAGTTGTATTTATATTCAGAAAAAAACCTAGCCCTTTGCTTTGAGAATATAAAATCCAGATAGCTATAATCCAAACAACTCCGCTGATATTTTCTGTCTTCTTATGTTCGATATAAATCAAAAAAGAAATAAATGCTAATGTAATTATAAGAGCTATTTGTGATGGCAAATTTATCTGACCCGACCTATTGAATTGAATGATTTATAGCTTTATATTTATCAATTCTATTTAAATAATATTCATACCATCCATCAGAGGCATAATTAAAACCAGGAATTGATAGCTTTTGCCTCGATTGCGTCACGTCACTAATTTTTCTAGTAATCCAGTCATTAATATGCAAAAAGTAACCCCAGAGGTATTTGGGGGATGACCTTAAGCAAAACGGCATAACAGGTCTATAACTCGAATATGCTAATACACGCGAAGCAGCTCTTGAAATTTTGTACAGGGAAACTTTTTGAACCGTTGCATCTCCAGCCAAGCTTTTCTTATAACCCCATAAGCTTGAATCTATCTGCAATGCTAATTCAACCAAAGGATATGACCCGTATGGTTCGAGATCATAACCAAATTGTGCCATGGCAGCGGTAATGAAAGAAGAATATCTCGCAGTGATTAACAATTGGAAAATTCTAATATAATCGCGTTCATCTGCTTCTTTAAGATGGTAATGTCTCTTAATGTCAGTGAATTGGCCTGTAATAGATTCCATTAGCTGATCAATAAATTGATTGTTCGAAGCTATGGACTTTTTGATTCTTGCAGCAATAACTTGATTATAGGTGGCAATAAGCTTAACTAAGATTGGCTCAAAAATTTCAGATCCAAAGATACCTCCGAGTGTTAATGCATAATTATTGTTATTTATAATAAGCGGCGTTATGGTAATATTATATGCGGGAATCATATCTTCTGTTAGAGTCCGGAATAGTTTTTCGTGAGTACTTAATGTAAATTCATAAATGTCTAATTTAATTCTGTTTATTCTAGAAATTTTTTTGGCGACTTTAAGATCCTTAAGAGATTTAATATTCGATTTAGATATTGCAGTCCGATATCGGCACTTTGGAAAAATATTTGCGGCCAATGTAGCAACTAATCTACTATCTCGTCCACCCGTTAGGGAACAGCCAATCTTAGAGTTTAAAAATTCTTTTCTTTCAATTACTCTCGATAAATTTTGTATAAGTTTTTCGGAAAGAATATTTAGATTAGATTCTTTTATATTATCAATTTCAAATAATATCCGCTTAACTTCAAAATTTTCTTGATTTATATTGAATTTTATGTATTCATAAGGCAGCAGCCAGTTTATTTTTTTATTCATGGTCTGCTGACCGAGCCATGCTGGGTATTTCACTTCCCTTAAAGCGAGATATTCTAAGGTTTTATAGTAATTAAGAAAATCATATCCAAAGCCAATGGACTCTTCTGCCCAGGCAAAAGAAGAGGTAACAAGATTGCCTTCTGAATTATAAAATATATTTCTCCCACCGATAAAGTCATCAAAAATAAAAACTGATGAATTTTTCTTAATTATTATTATAAATTGTCCCAATAGTTCCTTTTTAAAGGAAACTAAGTTCTTTTCTTCGAACCTGATGAGACATTCAGACAAGGTGTCCTTCATTGAGTATGAATCCGAATTACAAACATAACCTATTGCACAGATAAAATTTCCATCCTTTTCGTAATAATCATAGGTTGTATTTGATCCGGAAATAAAGAGCATCCAGTTTTGGCTTAATTGAATATTTCTTAGATTGGAAAACAGAAAGGATTCAGGTTCATTGCTATGAATGCTCTTATGCTTAAGCAAAAAATGAGCCATATAAAACAAATATTATAAACCTCAAGGCTAGTCAAGATTATTTTTTACTTTATGATAAGTCGAAACATGAGTTGTTTTGTCAGAAGACTTGTTCAAAGAAATTGATACTATATTCTAAATTCAACAGACCATTCTCCTATGCTTAAATAAAAAAAGTCTTAAAAAAAATTTGCATTGAATCTCAATATTCTACTGGATAAATTAATGAGCAAGAAAAAAATTAACTCCCCCAATATTGACAACTCTTGTTATGCCAGGTGCCAAAAAATGCCCTCTTAAATCACCCCCAGGGGTGATAGCGAAAAACCTCTCTCCCCGACAAATTTATATGGAATTTAACTAAGACTATGAGAGGTGAGTCTATGGCTAAAAGATCAGCCGTATATACTATTCTTATATCTCTTTTTATTTTCATATTATCAATAAATTCTGTCCTATCTGGGCAATCGAACCTTTCTAAGGCAATAAAAAATCAAACAGGGTCTGGTGACAAAATAAGAGTAACTTTTAGCTATTCCCCATTGGTTCCAGTGACCGGCGTGCCTATAAGATTTATTTGTAAGACAAATTATACCCCTGATACCTGGCTCTGGGAGTTCGGGGACGGAACCATAAGCTATGAGCCCAGCCCTGCGCATGACTATGCTAACCCTGTCTCTTATACACATCT
>JAOAFQ010000188.1 GCA_026416195.1 Candidatus Aminicenantota bacterium
CATTATCACCTTGGTTAATCTTGAGATTCGCTCTCAAGGGTATGAGTATGATGTTGGGGCCGCCATGGAGAATATGATTATAGTGGCCTGGGCTGAAGGCGTAGGGAGCTGTTGGCTGCTTTCGATTGATCGAGAAAAAATTGCCGCCCTTTTTGAAATTCCTGATAATTATCGAATTGATTGTGTTTTAGCTCTGGGCTATCCGGCTGAGAAACCCATCGTCGAAATTTATCAAGGTTCCGTTCGCTATTGGCTGGATGAGGCTGGTCAGCTTCATGTCCCCAAACGACCGCTTGAAAGCATCCTTCATTTCAATCAGTTTACTCCCCGGCCACGGTCAGCTCAGCAACTTTAATAGTTGGTCCACACACCGAAGTTTCAAACTTTAAATCCGAGCCAATCAACTCAATTTGATTTAAAATTTCTCCTAAGTTGCCCGCAATCGTAATTTCAGAGACTGGATAAAGGATTTCACCCTTTTCGACCCAAAGTCCGAAGGCCCCTCGGGAGATATCTCCAGTAACTGGGTTTAAACCATGACCTATAGTCTTGACTAAAATAAGTCCCCTATCAAGAGAGGCAATTATTTCTTCAGGTGATAATTCACCTGGGACAAGATAAAAATTATTAGGCCCAATCCCTCCTCCTTCAGCATTACCTGTGGAGCTTAAATTTAATTTTCGAGCGGCATAAGTATTACATAAATAATTTCTTAAAATTCCCGAGTCAATAACGATGGTTTTCCTTGTGGGAACTCCTTCAGAATCAAAGGGACGTGAACCAAGTTTTCCGGGAATTAAGCCATCATCGATAACTGTTATCTGGCTAGTAGCTATTTTTTCACCTAATTTGTCAACCAGAAAGGAAGCCCGATGATAAATTGAAGTACCGGCAACACAAGTAAACAGAAAACCTAGAAGCCAGGCAGTCTGAGATGGTTCGAAAATCACAGGAATAGATTGGGTTTTAATTTTTTGGGGCTTTAGCAACCTCGTTGTTCTCTCAACTGCTTTTTTAGCTATGGCTTCTGGCGGGTCTAGCTCTTGAAAAAAACGCTTTGAACTAAACCAACCATCTTCCACTCGATTGTCGGTATCACCGGCTTGAAGACTAAGACTTAGACTGCACGAAGTGGCTTTATAAAAGCCAGAAAAACCATGGGAATTGGCTAAAATATAGGCTCCTTCAGAGGAACCAAAGCTAGCTCCATGGGAATTGGTGATTCGCGAATCTGCCAGAGCAATTTTTTCTGTTTCAAACGCTAATTCAATTTTTTTTCGAGGTTCAAGACAAGCAATTTCTGGATCATAAAGACAGAGAGAAGCTGGATCTGGATAAGGTTCAGTCGGAGTTGGTAAGCCAGCCCATTCGTCTTTATTGGCTAATTCAGCTCGTTTTACGGCTTTCCTCATTAAATCCTTCAAGGTTTCTAAAGAGAGATCGGAGGAGCTAGCTGAAGCCACTTTTTTATCTTTAATGATTTTCATTGAAAGATAGCGAAAGTTGGCTTCAGTTAGGTCCTCGATGGCTTGAAGCCGAACATTGACGGAAAATTCTCGACCAGTAGCGACGGCTACCTCAATTTCCTCTGCTCCTAAGCTCCGACCATAAGAAACAAGGTTTTCAGCCAAAGATTGAAGGTCCTTAATTTCTTTATCCAAATTGTTTTCTCTTTCTTGGGTCATAACTGACCCCCAACCGTCATTTTTTCAATCTTTAAAGTAGGGCACCCGTCACTTACTGGAACTTCCTGACCTTCTTTACTGCACGTTCCTGTCTGAGGGCTAAAAGCCAAGTCTGAGCCAACCATGCTTATAGCCTTCAAAATATCGATATTCATCCCGATTAGAGTAGCTTGTTTAATAGGCACGGTCAATCGGCCTTCCTCAATAAGATGACCAGAGCTTATTGTAAAAGTAAATTTACCTGAATCTTCGACCTGTCCCCCTTCAAACTTTTCGGCATAGATTCCTTTCTTAACTGATTTAATTATTTCCTCGGGGGTATGTTCACCTCGATCAATGTAGGTGTTAGACATCCTCGGCAAAGGAAAACAAGTAAAATCTTGGCGCCGACCATGGCCAGTTAGAGGTTGCTTCATAATTTTAGAAGAAAGACGATCCTGAAGAAAACCAGTAACCACACCTTTATCAATTAGTAAAACTGGTTTCGGTTGAGTTCCTTCATCGTCGAGATTATACGAACCTCGAAATCCAGGAATTGTTGGGTCATCAATAATGCGAACAAGGGAACTGCCAACTTTCTGACCCAGTTTGTTCCAGAAAATTGAGGTCTTTTTGCGATTAAAATCAGCTTCTAAGAGATGTCCGACAGCTTCATGAACCAGAACGCCACTATGGCCAGCAGCAAGAACCACTGGCATTTCGCCGGCTGGCGGTTCAATCGCCTCAAGAAGCTTTAGGGCTTCCTGGGCTGCCTCTTCACCGATGAGCCGGACTGGGTGTTTTTCTAAAAAATAGTCATAGCCAATCCGTCCTCCAGTTCCAGCAAAACCAACTTCTCTTTTTCCTTTATCTTCAGCAATGGCCACACAGGTTAATCGAATCATAGGCCGAATATCAGCTATATAAAGACCTTCACTGTTTGCAATGGCGACCCATTGAAGGACATCGCCTAGAGTCACTTTGACTCGGATAATTTTTGAATCAAAACGGAGGCATGCAGCGTACACCTCTTTAACCAAATCAATTTTTTTATCTAGTTCAAATTGGTTGGGAGAAATTTTAAGGGGGTAGAAATTAGACAAGACTTCTTTAGTGACTAAAGGCTTTATTTCTATTGGCCGTGGAGAAGAAGCAATGGTGGCAGCGGTTAAAGCAGCTTGACGGGCTTTTTCAAAATTAAGCTCATTAGTATAAGCATAACCTGTTTTCTCGCCACTTATAACTCTTATCCCTATACCCTGAATGATAGTTTCTCCAGTTTCTTTGATGATATCCTCTTCCATGGTTACAGCTTGATAATGACGATATTCCATGAAAATATCGGCGAAATCGCCGCCTTGGCTTAAAGCAGCTTCGAGAATTAGTTGTAAATCTCGCAGGCTAAGGTTGGCAAAATGATTGCAAAGAATCATGCTTAACTCCTTTGAACTTGATTTCGATGAAGATAAGGCAAAGCTAAAAGAAACAGGCTTGTGATTCCCAAAGAATATTCAAAAAGATTCGTTAGAAAATGAACACCTAGGCCTGAAATAATAGCGATATTTTTTTCTGTCCCCATGAGACGGAAGGTTAAAGCCCAGGCTGATTCCCAGGTGCCGAAGCCGGCAATTCCTTTAATGGGTAGCGCTGAAGTCAATTCAGCTCCACTTGTTCCTAAAATGAGTCGCCAAAAGCTAAGCTGGGCTAGACCGAAGCCAAAACTCTGAAGTAAAGAATGAAGTAGAAAGAAAAGGGAACCATATTTTGCCAAGCGAATTGAAAAGGAAAGAAAGAAAATTAACCAGGATGAGCTATGACGTCTGGTTAATCGAAGAAGATCGATTGTCCCTCTAAATTTATCAATTGATTTTTGAAACCATTTTTTATGGATTAATCGGAGCTTTCCGCCTAAGAAAAAGTAAATTTGGAAACAAAATTTACTCAAAGGAATTAAGAAAAGAAAGGCTAGAATTACCATGATAAAGAAAAAAATGGCCATAGCTAAAACAACGGGCGAGGCAATCGGATCAATTCCTAACCCAACGGATAAAATAGCCACAATCAGGAAGGGGCTCAAAGTTAAAAAATCAAGAAGAAAAGCGGCAATGAACGAAGAGGTGACGGATTCAAAGGCTAAGCCAAGTCGACGGTTTAATAGGTAAATATATGAAAGGGAACCCAAGCGAGCTGGTAACAGATCAACTAAAGAATTTTTAACTAAAGTAACAAGAATAATTCCAGACCAACTTACTTGATCAGGTTTAAGAAGTAGCCGATAACGCCAAGCTCTAATTAGCGCTCCAGTTAAACTGATAATCATATAAGCCAAAAGAGATGGCCAATAGAGGTTTTTCAAGGTAAAAATAAAGTTCTGGATCGAAATTTGGGAGAAAAGCAAATAAATTAGAATGCCTGAAATAACAAGCGATAAAAGGAGATAAAAAACTCGACGGCGCCTTTTCTTGATCATTTAAATCAAAATTATTTCAGAGAGTTAATTTAATTTCAATTTTCCGCAATAATTATTCACCAACCAGTTCTCTTAATGTTTACTATTAAATAATCATTATAGAGGCAAATAAAATGGACGCAAAGGCCAAATTTAGTCCTCATCAATTGATTATTCCATAGGCTCCTGATAAACTTTAAGGCAAAAGCATCCGAAAAATAAAGAATTATAGGCAACAGACAAGGGGCTTTAAGGGTGGAATAAAGGCCCAATCAAAATGCCTCTTCTCGATTATTTAAGCCAAGACTGAAATCTTTCTAACTGATAGATATTTTTTGCTATAATTGTCAGTCCATGTTGGATATAAAGTTAATTTTGGAAAAAAGGGAAGAAGTGGAGGCCCGTTTAGCTACTCGAGGAGTCAAAATCGATCTCGATGAGCTTCTTAATTTGATTAATCAAAGAAAAGCGCTTCAAAAAGAAGTTGATGATCTGCGTTTTCGCCATAACCAGGCCTCAAAACAAATTGGCCGTCTAAAGCAACAGAAAGAAGAGGTAACTTTTCTTATTGAGGAAATGAGGCGGATAAGTGAAGAGATTGCAAGTAAGGAAGAACGACTTAATGAACTCGAGGAGAAAATTAAAGATTTACTTTTAAGAATTCCCAACCTGCCCCATGAATCTGTTCCTTTAGGTTCAAGCTCAGCTGAAAATGTTGAAATTAGGCGATTCGGCCAACCCCCAGAATTTTCCTTTGAGCCTTCGCCTCATTGGGAAGTAGGCCGGAAACTGGCTATCCTCGATTTTGAAAGAGCCGCCAAGCTAGCTGGCTCTCGTTTTGCTGTTTATGTTGGAGCTGGAGCTAGATTAGAAAGAGCTCTAATTCAATTTATGCTCGATTTTCATACTAAAGAAAGAGGTTATCGAGAAATTTTACCTCCCTTTATTGCCAATGAAATGTCTCTTCTGGGAACAGGCAATCTGCCCAAATTTGAGCGAGACCTTTTTAAGCTAAAAGGAAAAAAGTGGTATCTTATTCCAACAGCTGAGGTACCCTTAACTAACCTTTATCGAGACGAAATCTTGCCAGCCGAGAAGCTTCCTCAACGGTTAGTAGCTTATACTCCTTGTTTTCGCAGCGAGGCCGGTTCTTATGGCAAAGATATTCGGGGGCTGATAAGACAACATCAATTTAATAAAGTTGAACTAGTTTCTTTTACTTTGCCCGAAAATTCTATGGAAGAACTTGAAAAAATGACGGCCGATGCTGAAGAGGTTTTGAAAAGACTTGGTCTTCATTATCGGGTGGTCGCTCTGTGTACAGCTGACCTCGGCTTTGCCAGTGCCAAAACTTATGACCTCGAAATTTGGTTTCCTGAGCAAAAAAAATACCGAGAAGTGTCTTCTGTGACTAATTGTCTTGATTTTCAGGCGAGGCGAGCCAATATTCGATTTCGTCGAGAGCCCAAAGCTAAACTTGAATTTGTTCATACTTTAAATGGTTCAGGTGTGGCTATTGGTCGAACTGTTGCCGCTTTACTCGAGTCTTATCAACAAGCTGATGGTTCGGTATTCATTCCTGAAGTCCTCAGGCCCTATATGAATGGTCTTGAAAAAATAGAACCTGAGAGCCCACTTTAAAAAATCCTATTGAACCCAATTCTTGTCAGAGATAAAAGCTCTAGCTAAAATAAAGAAGCGGAGGGATGGCCGAGAGGTTGAAGGCGGCGGTCTTGAAAACCGCTTTCCGGTTGACCCGGAACGGGGGTTCGAATCCCTCTCCCTCCGCCAATTTCTTAATTTCTTTAAAAACGCCTATTGAGGAAGAGAAAACTGGCAAATTTTAGGGGAACAGCTTTTTTGGCTAAAGGCAAAGGAAGAGGGTTGCAATCTTGGACCTCCATGTTAAAATAAAAAGAGCTTGGAAGCGGAGAGGTGCTGGAGTGGTCTATCAGGAGCGCCTGCTAAGCGCTTGTCCCGGCTGAAACCGGGACCGTGGGTTCGAATCCCACCCTCTCCGCCACTCTTACCATAGGAAGGGGGAAATGAAAGTAAATAAGCAAGAGAAGAGAGATTTATATTTCGGCTATTATTTTTCGCCTCTCGGACCAATAGAGATTGTTTTTTCCGATGAAGCTCTCTATGGCTTAACTTTTGTTAATCGCCTAAAGGATATGGCTCTCTTCTCTCATCCTTTTTTATTTGAAGTGCAGCGTCAACTTATGGAATATTTTTCAGGGCAAAGAAAGAAATTTGAGCTGCCTTTAATTTATGAGGGAACTCAATTTCAATTAGCTGTTTGGTCCACTCTTTTAGGGATACCTTATGGAGAAACAGTTACTTATAAAGATGTGGCCCTATCTCTTGGCCGAAGTCGAGGCTTTAGAGCGATCGGCGCGGCCAATCGAGCTAATCCTATTTCGATAATTATTCCTTGCCACCGAGTGATTGGTACTGACGGTTGTCTTGTTGGCTATGGAGGAGGAATTTGGCGAAAAAGATGGCTTCTCGCGCATGAAAAAAAGCATCTTACTTTTCTTTCCCAAATCAAGAAGCCAGTTTAAAGTAGTGGCTCAGCCGCCAATTTAAATCAGTGGCTATTTGGATGAACCAAATTGAATAACCAGACGGACAATCTCCTGGAAACTAAGGGCTGGACCGTCTTGAGGCGAGTCAATTATCCTGTAATTGAAAAAGGGACAGTTGCCATCGTACCATCGATAGGTCATTGGTCGATTAAGACTTTTCCTTTTTTCTTCCTCTTTTTGGTTTAATAAGTCGCCTAACCCCTTAAGATTTACCCCTCGATCTGGGTCAACCCCTAAAATATAACGATGATGGCCAAAGGCTGTCAATAAAAAGCCGAAACCTTCGCCGTGGGGAGAATTATTCCGATCTCGTCTGGCCCATTCCCTTAAAAGAAAGCTTTTAGGATTGCGACAGATAAGACCATCAACTAGAATCTTTTTATCACCAGAAACAGATGGCAAATACAAACTTAATTTAGGAAATTTTTCTAATTCTAATAAATATTGAAAGTAATCTTCTTCCACTCGTTTCATGGCTTTTTCATATCGGTCAACAGCGGCAAAAAGAGTCCGATTGTCAATTATGTCATAACCTTCTTCGCTTTTGGTATAAAGGAAATGCATAAGACGTAATCCTTCTTCAATTCTTTCGAAATTACCTTCATCGCCTTCTTTTTTCAAGGAAGCAAAGATGGCTCGGAGAATCGAGTAGGGGGTGGCGGTTAAGTCAAGTGATTTGGGTAAAGAAGCTGAATCGACCATCCTGGTGTAAACTGCTATTTCTTCAAGATAAGGATCAACTTGTCCGGTTTCAAGAAGTTTAAGACAAATAAAAATCGAAGCCACAGCGTCAAAGTCAGGCAGACGATGGGTAATGATTTTAATTCTTCTTTCTTGGGGGCGTCGGCGGGCAAACTCGGCCGGATCAAGGTGATTAAAAATCAATTCAGGATGTTTAACCAGCAAGGATGCTGTACATTCAGGTTCTGCTTCTGGGTGATGATGATCAATGACCCCAGGAACAGTTTTCATCCCTACATCAAGGGCAAAAGTATCTTTCTCCGGAACTAAAACTTCACCGTAGGGAACAAAATGATAAATAACCTCCATCGTCAATTAGATTAACTCTCCGTTTATTAATTGGCCTTTTTTTCTTCTTCTTTCTTTTCTTCTTGAATGAGCCAATCTTTGGCTTGTTTAGGGATTTCAGTTAAAAAGGAAGAATCCACCACAAAAAGGTAACTCAGCCTAGGATTTTTAATAATGACTTGCTTTTTCTCTGGATTCTCTCGGCCAATTAAATAAGAATATTCCTTTTCCTTGTCATCACTTCCTTTTACCCAAATAGTTACTTTAATTTCAGGTGGATCAAGCCCGTAATCTTTTAATTGTCCAGGTTGGTCGATAAATTCAGTCGCCTCAAGGCTTTCCATTTTGCGAATGAATGATTCTATTTTGGAGCTATCAGCTTCTGCTCGTTCACCAGTTACTTGCCATTTATTATCCTTTTCTTTTGAAGCCGCGATGGTTAGCTCGCCTTTTTTTATTTCAACCCGGTTGGCTTCCCAAGTATAAAAAGAAGCAACCTGTTTTTCTCTTAAATCTTCAACCTTTTTTTCTAAATCATTGAGGACATAGTCCTCAACCGAAATAATCTTGGTTGAGGTTGAAGTGGTGGCATAGACTTTGTCATCTTTTTTTTGTAAATAAAAGATTATTTCTTGATTTTTTGAAGGAAGGTTAAGTCCAACTACATATTCAGCTTTATTTAAGCCATAGCGTTCTAGATCAGAGGCTTCTTTGGATTCAACGATAAATTCTTTAGCCCTCATGTTAGATAAGGTATTAAGAACATCTTCCACTCGGTATTTCTTAGCCAAAGCATTTACCGGCTTTTCTAAAAACCATTCTTCTTCTTTCTTTTGGGCTGACCACTCAATATCTTTAGCTTTGAGTTTAATCGCTTTAACGTCAGAAGTTTCAAATTTGAAAATATCTTTTTGCCGGAAATCAATAAGTTTTTTATCGAGCATAGTTCGAAAATAGCTAGAAAGGAGGACAATTCTGAGGTCACCTTCTTTTTGAGCAAAAAGAGTATTATCCAAAGGATTTTCCATACCAATTAAAATTTTGATCGGCTCATTTTTATCTTTAATCCAGAAGCTGATTTCTTTTTTGGGAATTTCATATTTTGCTGGATCCTTTCCTTCCTTTTCGACGATCCTCTCAATTCGTAGGCTTGCTATCTCTTCAGCTAACCGATTGACTTCATAATTATCGGCTTTAGCTTCTAAAGGAGAGGCGATCCACCATTCCCCTTTATCATCTTTTTTAAATTCAAAAGTTCCATCCTCTTTTTTTAAGACAATTCGAACAACATCAGATGAAGGCAATTCGGTCAATTTTTCAGCAGGCCCCTCCTTTTCTTTTTTTGGCATGAAAAAAATGACAAAAGCTAATAAGCCGATAAAGATGATTAGAAGAATAAGCGTTGTCCGGAATTTCATAGTGACCTCCTCCTCAGCCATACCGAAATTCCGGTAACTAAGACAATGAGAGGTAAAATAATTACTGAAACAAAGAAAATTAGCCTGGCTTGAGAAGGTGAAAGATGAATTGTCCGTGGGGAGCTCGTGCGAGGTTGGATTGAAATTAAATCAGCCTCTTCGGTAAGCCAATTAATCGTGTTTAAAAATAAATTGCCATTTCCAGAGAGATTAAAGTAGCGATTGGTGGCAAAGTCGGAATCTCCAAAAACGGCCAAGCGGGCTTCTTTTTTAGCTTCAGCTTTAGGTTCTGATTTTTCCTTGTTTTCGCTTCCTTCACCTTCCTTTTTTGGTTCTTCTTTTTTTTCTTCTTCAATTTTCATGGTTCCCACCACAGCCAAGGGAATTGGTCCCTGTTTATCTTTATCCTTATCAAAAGAGACCTGACGTTCAGTTAGTTGCCGTTCTGACCAAGAGTTAGGACTTGTCTTAGCAAGAATACTTAGGGTAAGGTTGTCGGGTTTTTTTTCAGCGATATCAATGCTTCGAGCATACGGGAAGAAACAGGCATACCTAAATTTTTTGGTAATGTCGTGGTATTCATACTCGCTCACCACTGGCATGAAATAGTCCCCGCCCAAGAGCCGAGAAATTGTGTCCACAATTAAATCATCTTCGAGTTTAATTCCATATTGTTGCAAAAAACCTTTCATTCCTGGAGCGACTTCAGGATCAAGCATAAAGAAAACTCGGCCCCCCTGTTTCATATATTTTTCAATGGTCTCGAGCTCGTTAGGTAATAGGTCTTTTTTAGGGCCTGGAATAACTAGTAAGGCACAATCAGTTGGAAAATTTTCTTCTAAAGCTAAGGTGAGTTTTTTTACTTCGTAGCCTAGTTTTCCAAGTTCATCCTTAACATAAGATAGACCATTATCGTCGCTTTCTTCGATGCTAGCTTCGCCATGACCTTCGAGAAAATAAATCGTCTTTTTCTTTTCTCGCGAAACTTTGATAATGGCATTGGTAATATCTTCCTCGGTGGTCGTGGTTATCCTATTTTCTTTATCGCCACACTCGAATACGGTTGTTCCATCCATTGTAATATCGTAGCGTTTAACCAATCCAGGATTTTTATCCGGATCGATGAATTCATATTTTATTTTTTTCGAGTGATAGGCATAGATTTTTAAAAGATTTTCCATTCTTGACCGATTATAATTTCCCTCTCGGAAGAAACATTTGATATTGATATCATTTTTTAGATTTTTAATTACTGAAATTGATTGGTCCGAGAGACTATGAATTTTGGCTTCAGTAAAATCGAAACGATGATGATAACGAGCGGCAATCATATTGATTAGCACAAGAATGCCCAAAACTAAAACAATTATTAAAATAAGGTTGCTTGAATAAAGAAAAGTTTTTCTGGTTAAGCTCTGTCTTAGTAAGGAGAGATTGAAACCGACATAGGCTATAAGCGAAGCTACCCCAAGACCAAGACGGATAAAAGTGGGTATTTTTTGATAGGGCCAGATTCGGTTGATAATCAGAGCAGCAAAAAGAAGGCCGAGGCCAATTGTATTAAGATTACGTTTCAATTTTTCCATGATTTACCTCCAGCGGCGAGACTGGATGACCGCATGGGTCAGGAAAAGGCCAAAAAAGGCGAAACTGAGATAATAAACTAAGTCTTTAGTGTCCAAAATGCCCTTAGTTAGATCATCGAAGTGCTGGAAAAAGGAAAGATAATTAAGGACATTTTGCCAAAAGCCTGATGCTGAGGTTGAGGCCCAATTGATTATCCAGAAAAGGAGCAGAGCTCCAAAAGTAAGAGACGCTGAGACAATTTGATTTTCCGTGAGTGACGAGAAGAAAAGGCCAATGGCCATAAAGGCGGCGCCCATCAAAAAGAGCCCCAAATAACCATTAAGCAAAGGAAGCAGCTCAGGATTTCCATAGGCGAAGGTAAAAATGGAAAGCAGGCCGGTTAGGCTCAACATGACAATCAAAATAAAAAGAGCTGCCAGGTATTTGCCTAGAATGATTTCATTAACTGAGATGGGCGAAGTGAAAAGTAATTCATCGGTGCCGAGCTTTTTCTCTTCCGAAAAAAGGCGCATGGTCAAAAGGGGAAGCATCAGCAATAAAATAATACTCATGTTATGAAAGAGGGGACTGTAAACCATCTGATTGATATTTACTTGCTGGTAGTAGTAAGGATTCTGAGCCATTTGAATGGACATCGAGTTAAACCAAGAAAGCAGACTGAAGAAAAAGAAACCAACCAAGACAAGAAAAACTGCTACGACCGCATAAGCGATAGGTGAGGAAAAATAAGATTTAATTTCTTTTTTAGCCATTATCCAAATATTTCTCATTGGTTGGCTCCTCCAGAAACAATTTTAAGGTAAAGCTCTTCTAAGCTCATAGCTAAAGAACGCATTTCAATGAGGCCATAACCTCTTTCAATAACCAGTCGAGCTATTTCTTCTCTTAAATCCTTTCCCGGGGACCACTCAACTTGAAGTTCTCCATTCTGTTTGAAGACTTTTTCGACACCGAGGAAGCGACTTAGTTCAAGCTGAGCTTCCTCCATCTTTTTTACTTTAAGGGCCACTCCTTCTTTTTTCTGAAAACTGGTACTCAATTGTTCAAGGGAACCTGAAGCCATGAGTCGGCCTTCATTAATAATAACAACCCCATCACAAACCTGAGTAACTTCAGCCAAAATATGGGTCGAAAGCATAATAGTGTGTTCACCTTTTAACGACTTAATGAGACTACGGATTTCGACAATTTGAGCCGGGTCGAGGCCAATAGTGGGTTCGTCAAGAATAAGCACCTGAGGGTCATGAATTAAAGCTTGAGCTATGCCGACTCTTTGCTTGAATCCTCGGGAGATGTTCTTGATAAGTCTTTTGGCCACTGGTTCGAGTCCGGTCACTTTAATAGCTCGGTCAACCGCCGCCTGTTTTTTTGAAGAAGGTACTTGTTTGAGTTCAGCCACAAAATTTAGATAAGATGTCACCGTCATTTCATTATACAGAGGTAAGGTTTCAGGAAGATAACCAATAACTTTTTTGACTTCGTTGGGTTTATCAAAAACATCAAAGCCAGCTACCTTGGCTTTACCTTCAGTGGCCGGAAGATAACCAGTCAATATTCGCATCGTAGTGGTTTTACCAGCAGCGTTTGGCCCGAGAAGGCCCCATATTTTTCCCTTTTCAACCTGAAAAGTGAG
>JAOAFQ010000235.1 GCA_026416195.1 Candidatus Aminicenantota bacterium
ATGTGTATAAGAGACAGGACCAGGATGACCCTCGGCACAACCTCCACAGCCTGGATTCATAATAATGGCCCCGCTTTGAAGGAAAATATCCATTATTCCCTTTCGCCAGCAATCTTCATAAACCTGGCGAGTCGCTGGAACGACTTTGAGAATCACGCCCTCTCGAATCTTTCGACCAGCCAAAACCTTAGCCGCGGCTTCAAGGTCTTCAACTCGGCCATTAGTACAGGAGCCAATAAATCCAGAATTTATAGGTCGGCCGGCCACCTCTTTTAAATCATACACATTGGACGGCGATGGTGGCAAAGCGACTTGAGGAACCAAACCATCCACATTAATTTCCAGCTCTTGAGCGTAGTTGGCCTCAGAATCGGCTAAAAAGGGTTGCCAGGGCTCACCGCTATATCTCTCTATTTCTTGGCGAGCTCGGTCATTAGCCTGAGGAATAAAACCAATGATACCGGCCATTTCGGTAATCATGCTACAAAGAGTAATTCGACCAGCTAAACTTAACGACTCGACTGCTGGTCCATAAAATTCTGCGACCTTTTCGGCCAGGACCCTTGTACCGAGCTGACGAAGCAAAAAAAGAGTGAGATCTTTGGCCGTCGCGGAGGGCGAGGGCTGACCGACAATTTTGATCTTAACCGTCTCTGGAACTTCGAACCAAGTTCGGCCCACTCGAAAGGCAAAAGTAATATCCACATCGCCCATTCCTTGACCAAATGAACCCACAGCCCCTAATAAATTCATGTGGCTATCAGTTCCAACACAAGTAGTATTGGCCTTGGCTAAGCCTTCTTCAATTAAAACATGAGTCCCTATACCCCAATTAACATCATAGACCTTTATCCCATGTTTTTGCGCAAAGAGACGACAGATTTGCTGATTGTCGGCATAACGCAAAAGACATCCAGTGGTACAGAGATCAAAGGTAAAAAAAGTTTGTTTCGGATTGTCTACCGGCTCATCACCATATTCTCGCTCATAATTTTTAACCACATTAGGCCCGCCAAAATCTCGGGCTGTTCTTAAATCAAGATTTAGCCAAACGATCCGACCGGGCTTAACTTCATCTTGGCTATGGTGTTGAATTATTTTTTCAATTATGGTCATCCCCACGGTTTACTCCCCTAAACCAGCCTTTCGGCCACGGCCCTAGCCATATCAAGAGTAGAGTTTGACCCGCCCATATCATAAGTTCTAACTTTGCCTTCCCGAATAACGGTAGCAATGGCACTTTCAAGTAAAGAGGAACGCTCCTTTTCCCCTAGCCATTCAAGCATCATCTTCACAGCCAAGAGAGTGGCCGTGGGATTTACTTTATATTGGCCAGCATATTTAGGGGCTGAACCATGGACTGGCTCGAAGATGGCATAATTATCACCAATATTACCGGCACAGGCAAAACCAAGCCCGCCTACGAGCTGACCAGCTAGATCAGAAATAATATCGCCAAAAAGATTCTCAGCCACCAAAACATCATAATCTTGAGGATTTTTTACTAACCACATGGTCATCGTATCAATGTTAGTCTCCCGAAATTCAATTTCAGGATATTCCTTAGCTATTTCTCTGGCCAATTTAAGGAAGAAACCACCAGTTTCCCTCAGAACATTGGGTTTTTCGACCAACGTGACTGAACGTCTTTTATGTTGGCGAGCATATTCAAAGGCCCGACGAAGAATCCGAGTGCAACCATGACGGGTCATAATTCGAGTCGACAAAGCAATGTCTTCAGCGGGTAAGCTCTTGAAGGGCGCCATTTTAGGATGGATTAAAAGGGCCTCTCTTACTTTATCAGGTAATGGATAAAATTCAACCCCCGCATACATCCCTTCTGTATTTTCTCTGAAGATGACAAGATCAATGTTATCTCGGTAATTGAGGGGATTACCTGGATAGGCTTTACAGGGACGCAAATTAACATAAAGATCAAATTCCTGACGCAAGCGGACAATAGGACTAAAATAGGCAAGTCCTTTACCTTGAAGGGAAGGGTCAAGCTCTCTTTCCGCGTCATCTTTAGGTTTGGACGTAATCGCTCCAAAAAGACAAACATCTGTTTCTCGAAGTAATTTTAGAGTCCGATCAGGTAGAGGATTACCCTCTTTACACCAATATTCCCAACCGATTTCTCCATACCGATATTCAGCATCAAGCTGAAGCTTATCTAAAACAATCATAGCCGCATCGATAACGTCGCGGCCAACCCCATCACCGGGAAGGATAGCAATTTTGTATTTAGCCATTTAAATAACTCCTTTTTTTATTTTTTTATTAGAAAAAGGTTAATTACAAAACTCCCTTTTCTTTTAACTTTTCTCGGGTGTAGGCGATAAGGCCACCAGCCTTAAGAATGCCAATAACTGAATCAGGAAAAGGCGGAAAAGAAAAATTTCCTTTAGAGCTCCGGATTTCCCCAGCTGCCAAATCAACCTCGATTTCATCCCCCTTCTCCAATACGTCCACGGCCTCGGGACACTGAATTACCGGAAGTCCAAGGTTAATGGCGTTTCGATAATAAATCCGAGCAAAGGATCGAGCCACAACGGCTTGGACCCCCGCGGCTTTAAGACAGGCAGCAGCTTGCTCTCGGGAACTCCCACAGCCAAAATTACGGCCAGCTACGATGACATCACCCGGTTTTACTTGAGAGGCAAAGTCAGGATCTAAATCCTCTAAAGCGTGCTTAGCCATTTCCTCTGGCGACATCAAAGTATAAGTATATTTGCCCGGGAAAAGAACATCGGTATTAATGTTGTCTCCATATTTCCAGACTTTACCTTTCATAAATAACTCCTTGGGTCAACAATTTTGCCTTCCAAAGCCGAAGCGGCTAAGGTCGCCGGCGAGGCTAGATAAATGGCCGAATCCCGACTACCCATCCGACCTTTAAAATTGCGATTGGCCGTCGATAGGGCAACTTCACCAGGGGCGAGAATGCCCATATGAGCCCCCAAACAAGGACCACAACCAGGATTTAGAATTACGGCTCCAGCTTCATAAAGAATTGCCAACCAACCTCGTTTCAACGCTTCCAGATAAACCTCTTTCGAAGCAGGTAAAACGAGCATTCTAATGCGACGACTTATCTTTTTTCCCTCCAAAATTTTCACTGCGATCTCTAAATCTTCAAGCCGTCCATTAGTACAAGTGCCAAGTAAAGCTTGATGAAAAATAGTCCCGGCTACTTCGGTAACGGGTTTAACATTGTCCACGGAATGAGGACAAGCAACTTGGGGTTCAAGATTCGATAAATCATATTCATAGATAGCTTCATAGTGAGCGTCTGGATCAGAGTGAATTATTTCAAATTCTTTCTTCGCCCGATTTTTTAACCAGTCAAGACAAAGGTCATCAGGCTCAAAATAGCCGTTTTTAGCGCCCATTTCGGCCGCCATATTGGTCATCACCATTCTCGAATCGATCGACAAGGAAGACGAAGCTTCACCCGAAAATTCTACCGCTTTGTAATTGGCTCCTTCTGCTCCTACATCTCCAATCAATCGAAGAATGACATCCTTGCTCATCACTCCTAGCTGAAGTTTTCCTTTTAAAACAAATTTAATAGTTTCTGGAACCCTTAGCCAAATTTCATCAGTTGCCCAAATAGAAGCAGTCTCCGTTCGCCCAATGCCAATAGCCATGGCTCCGAAAGCCCCATAGGTGGTCGTATGGGAATCGCTACCGACTATCAGCAAACCAGGCAAGGCAAAACCCTGTTCACTAAAAACCTGATGACAGACGCCAGCATCGATATCAAAAAAGTGAGGTATTTTCTGTTCTTCAACAAATTCTCGGATAATCTTGTGATTAAGAGCATGCTTTTCTGATGCTGCCGGTACGACATGATCTAGAACAATAACAATTTTCTCTGGAGCTGCCACTTTTTTTAATCCTATTTCTTTAAATTCTTGAATAATAGCTGCTGAATTATCATGAGAAAGAATATAATCAGGCGAAACAGTCACGACTTCGTTAGCTTTGACTTGGCGGCCAACTTTACGGCTTAAAATTTTCTCACTTAAGGTTTGACCCATAGCCAGACCTCAAGATTTTAAAGTATCAAAATTAACAAAATCAGCGTGATGAATAATAATCCCTTCAATGGTTCGTTTCCAGCTATCGCCCTCCTTTGAATGACCAGCAATAATATGAATTATTTCTAAAGGTAAGTCAAAACGAGAAGCCAAGGCAGCCCCAGCAAAGGGGTGACGAACGAGCTCGCCCACTCGACTCTTGACAAATTTGCCTTCCTTGTTTTCAAACTCCAAAACTTTGCCCACATCATGAAGCAAAGCACCAGCAATTAAAATATCTTTATTAAGCTTGACTTCTTGACCGTAATTGGCCTGAATGACTTCAGCTAGCCGAAGAGCACATTGAGTCACCGCTCTGACATGAGTCAGTAAATTAATTTTTGTTCCAGGAATGAGTAAAGTAAAGGGAAGCCTTTTGAGGTCTTCAAGACTCCATCCGCCCTGCTTTAAAGCTTCCAACCAAACTGAAATTGTTTTCTGTCGAAGAACCTCATCTTCAATTAGATTTATTTCAGGAAAAAGAACTTCAAATTCTTCGGTCATTAGACCTCCTTTCCTGGGCCGTCATATTCAAAATCCTCAGGGTGGATTTTTCTCATGGGTTTCATCCTAGTTTTTTCTTCATGGACGTGAGCCACAAGTCCGGGAACTCGGGCAATAATAAAAAAAGCATTACCAAGTTCTGGGGGAAAACCAAGGTCACAGAGGAGGGCGGCAATTGCTCCATCGACATTTATAGGTAAATGTTTGCCAATTTGCTGAGCTAAAAGTTCTTCCACCTCCCGCGCTATCTGGACATGAAGACCGGCCAGACCAAGTTCATCTGCCAGATTAAAAAGTCTGGTCGTCCGAGGGTCCTGCGTATGAAGCCGGTGACCAAATCCCGAGGCTCTTTGTCCTCTGGCCTTCATTTCCTCGAGAATTTCGGAGGCAGCCTCCTTGGTGGAAATATTTTTCTCTTGGGCTCGACGTGCAATATCGAGAAAAAGTCTCATCCCCTCTTCAATGGCTCCACCATGATAACGGGATATAGCTAAAACACCCGCGGCCACTGAGGCATTCAATTCAGCTCCGGTTGAAGCTACTGTTCGGGCAGCCAGAACGGATGGGGGACTAGCTCCATGGTCTATTGAGCTGACAAAAATAGCATCAATCAGCTGGCCAACTTCAGCTGAAGGCATCTCACCCTTTAGAGCTAGATAAATGGCCTGAGAAAAAGTTATTCGGCCCATTAGTTCATCTATAGCCTGACCACGTAATCTGATCTTGTTAGGCTTGACCTCAGTAATCGCTGTCTTCCAATGCAATTCCGATGCCATCTTTGACCTCCTCTCAGAATTTTTAGGATCAAATAGATTTTAAAATTTCTTTGACCTTAAAGGGTATTTCAGCGATACTCTCTACCACCCAGGCCCCAGCTTCTCTTAGTTGGTTAGCTTTGCTTTCATAGGACCCCCTAGTTCCTTCGATGATTGCCCCGGCATGAGAAAAACGCGTGCCAGCCTTGGCTGCTCGGCCCCCAATGAAAGCCACTACTGGCTTGGAACATCGGCCATTTCGAATCAATTCAGCCACTCGCTCCTCCTGAGTGGTACCAATCTCTCCAAAGATGACAATAATTTTGGTTTCTGGATCCGCCTCAAAGAGTTCAACTACTTCTGGAAGGGAGAGGCCGACAATAACATCTCCGCCCACATGAATTATGGTCGATTGACCGAGGCCGCTTTCAGTTAAATAATAAGAAATAGCAGAAGTCATTCCGCCACTTCGAGAGGCAACCCCAACTGGACCTGGTTTGAACCATTCCCGCGCTCTTTCTGCCCGCCCCCCAATCATTCCTAACACTGCCTTCCCTGGACTGATTAAACCAAGGGTGTTTGGACCAACAAAGGAAGCTCCTTTTTCCTTGGCCACAGCGACTATCTCGAGAACATCATAGATAGGAACCCGATCAGGCACAATGACCATTAATTTTATTCCAGCTTCCAGGGCTTCAAGAGCCGCCTTTTTTACGCCAGTTGCCGGAACAAAAATAACACTAATATCAATGGGCCCTTCCTTTTCCCAAGCTTCGGCAATCGAATTAAAAACTGGCACTCCATATACCTCCTGTCCACCTTTTCCTGGCGTAACTCCGGCCACCACCTTTGTCCCGTAATCTTTCATTAATTTTGTCCTGGCCATCCCTTCTCGCCCAGTTATCCCTTGAATTAAAACTCTCGATTTTTCATCAACCAGAATAGACATCTTTGCTTCCTTCCAAATCTACAAGATAAAAAATCCCAAGCTTCTGGGATTTAAAATTATTCACCGATATGATTGGTTATTAATTTGCTTTTCAGTCTCGATTATTTTCTGCCGATATTCTTTTAATCCTGGAATGGGCAAAATTATGCCTAAGCCACCATGACCATGAAAACGGCAGGCAATTTCACAGGCTAAGCATTCCGTACACTTCCCCTTTTGAGCTTCTTCAGGGGAAATAACTAATCTGATTTTACCTTCCACCAGACCAAGAATTTTAGACGAACAGGCTTCAAGACAGGGGCGATCAGAACAAGTTTCACATTGACGGTCATCAATCCATATTGAACCAGTCATGGTTGAAAAAATATAGGCATCGGCAGGGATAAGGGGCTCTTCCATGGGCCTAACTTTATGTCTAACCCCTGGTTTTTCTTCAATTAGCTGCTTTAGCCTTAAAGCACAAAAATCAGGCGATTGAGCCCGACCGTAGCCCTCAACTTTGGCTGGTATTTCTTTAAGATATGTCTGGAGGATTTCAATAGCCAGTTCTTCGAAATTGCCACCCAGACGAATAACCGCTGGAATTTCTAATTTTTCTTCAAGAAAAGCTTTCACCAAACCTCGAGCTGAATGATACTGTTCCTGACTTGCCACCCCTGAACCTGAGGCAAAATACCCGATAAGACCAGGCTGGGAAAGAATGATTTTGGCCGCCCGATAAACTTTGCTGGCCGGTGGATTGCCACTAGTATCACAATAATTAGCGGGACGAAAACCTTGCCGCAGGAGGGCGTCCATAGACATCATAGAGCCACCGCCACCAGCCCCATGAAAACCAACAACTATTTCTTCTTTGGGAATGTCTTCGATCATTTGAAAAAAATAAAAGGTACCCCGGTAATCTTTCTCCTCAACTTTGTAAGCAATTTTTTCCAGTTCAGTTGGTGGTCGGTCAAACTCTCGAGCGACTTCTATTCCCAACTCTGGATGACGAAAGACAGCATAATCATCTATGACCATATGAGCATCAGCCGCCACCAATTCATTGGCGGTGGTAATAACTAAGGGATTAACTTCAAGGGAACGGGCTTCATATTTTCGAGCTATTTCAACTAATTTAATCAAGAATTCAGCTATTTCCTTCTGGATTGAATCAGAAAAACCTGCTTGGTGGGCTATGGCCAAAGCTTCGGCCGCCTCAAGCCCCTTGCGGACATCAATTTCGTGGCGAATAATTTTTTCAGGATAGTGGCTAGCAATTTCTTCAACTCCTCGACCGCCAACTGAGCTAAAAATTAACACAGGTTTCTTAAGGGCATCGTCAATAACTAACCCAGCAAAAAGCTCACGCGAAATTTCAAGCTTTTCCTCGACTAAAATTTTGTCAACCACAAAATTTTTAATTTTAAGGCCGAGAAGTTCAGAGGCAAGTTGAGAAGCCTCTTCTGGCGTCGTCGCAAAACGAATTCCACCTAAAGAAGCCCGACCAGTTACCCAAACTTGAATTTTTAGAACTATCGGTTGTCCCAATTTTTTGGCAATTTCAGCTGCTTCTTCAGGTGAAGAAGCGATCCCGCCCCAAGGAATCCTAATTCCCGCTTGTTTCAACAATTCTTTACTTTGATATTCGAACAACCGAGCCATTCTTAACTCCCTCTTAATTACCTCTTAATTATTGGCCAAAGTCAGAGGAAAGTCAATAATTTATTAGAAGAGAAAAGACTAGGCTATCTAAATAATTCAAGCTTTTTGGAATATATTAAATT
The DNA here is from genome assembly GCA_026416195.1 of Candidatus Aminicenantota bacterium. Taxonomy (GTDB): domain Bacteria; phylum Acidobacteriota; class Aminicenantia; order Aminicenantales; family CALLJL01; genus CALLJL01. The sequence continues at coordinate 8,057 of JAOAFQ010000235.1, forward strand.
TTTCGGACCAAAGAACAAGTCCATATTATTGGATAATAATGATTTTTTTCTTAACTCCAAATTGAAAATATTCTAATTCATTTGAAGGTAGAGAAATAAATTAATTATTCAAGCCAAATCTGGATAAAGGCCGATTTATCTTTTAATTTCAAACGATAACCTGGGCCAAGTCTTTTCAGTTCTTGCCAAAGCGCCGACAATTTCCATCGATCGTCGAGTTGCTTCTGCTCAAGCTCAGTTTTATAAAATAAATTATTCTTATTCTTGGCGTCAGAGATCAAAATAAGAAAATCAACTAGCACCACAGGCAAATTCAGTTTAATCTCCTTAGCTTTGATACTTTCTTCTTTGATCCAAATTTTTAACCATTTCGGTTCGGTCCAAACTTTTGGTTTCTCGCCACCTTCTCGATTAATTGCCTGACGAATTATCCGAAGATCCTCTTGATTAGAAATTTCTTGTCCAAAAAGAAGCCAATTTAGCCCAACTAAGACAAAAAAAAGGAGGGCCCTTTTTTGAATAGATATTGGCCTTTGACTAGTGGCTAGGTCCATCATTTTATTATCCCCTTAATTTTTCTTTTCCTTTTATAATTTTTATTCTCTTTCAAGCCATATCCTAATAATTGTATCTTCATCCTTGATTTCGATAATCTGCCCTTTGGTTTGGGTCAAATCTCGAATCACTCGCTCAATATCATATCCTTGTTGTTTGAGTCGATTCTTTTCTCTTTCCGGAATTGATCTTAAAGCTAAATCAGCTAAACTCCAGGGAATGGAAATAAAGATTTCAGGTTCCTTTTGCCCTTTCTTTTCCACCTTTATTTTAAGGACAAGAGGTTTTTCTGAACTTATTTTTTTTTCAATTTGACTAAGTTCTTGCGGGGCAACCCGCAGAAGAGCAATTCTGGCTCGATCTCGGAGTTCATCATCTTTTTCTTGGCTGATAATTTCTTTTAACACGGGAATGCTCTTGGCGGCCAGGTTTTTATCTTTAAAATAACTCAATTTAAAAGCTGCATAATAGCGAACAACTTTATTGCTACTGTGGAGTCGATTTTCAATTCTATCCGCATATTCCCTTTTGCCTTGAGCCACTAAAGCAGCAGCCAAATTAATAATGGCAAGTTCAGCTTCCTCGGCCACACTGGGAGAAATCGATTTCAACCGAAGATAATCTTCATAGGCTGCTAAGGCTTTTTCTGTTTGGCCTGGAAGCTGGCTAAGCGAGCGCGCTCGGAAGAAAAGGGCTAAAGGGCGAAGAGAACTCGAAGGATATTGATTTAAGAACTCATCAAGGCGCTTCAAGGCCTCGGCCCACTTTTCATCAAAGATAAGAAGCTTAATATTTTGGAAGTCAATTTCATCTGGTTTTGAGACTTGTTGACCATAGAGGCAATAATCGAATGAATTTAAAAGGATGAAACAAATTCCAATGATTATTTTAGTTGAAAGAATCTTTTTTTGATTTTTCATGTCGTTCCCTCACCTTCATCAAGCTCTTGTTGAAGGAGCTGGATTTTTAGAAGTAATTGCTTTTCCTCGATAAATTTGGCCACTTCTTTTTTTTCCTCTGGATTGGCCCTTTCATTCATCAAGGCTAATTCAAATAGAAGCGTGTCTATCTCCTCAAGAATCTGTCGAGCTTTAGACAATCGAAAAGAATCAAGTTGAGGAGAGAAGTACCTTTTCTGCCGAATCAAATCTTGAATTCTTTCCTTAGGCAAAATTATTGCCTCATCTAAGTCGACTTCGGTAGCTTGTTTCATCGAAAGAAAGACAAGACGGCATTTTTCGAGATAATTAAGCACCTCCTTTCTAGCCATTTCTTCATCCACTCTTTCCAAAAAATCATCCGGAACCTGATAAAATGAATGAGCTTTGATTATCTCTTCCTTTGGTTTCAATAAGGGTCTTAATAAATAATGATAGCTCAAGAGTCCTATTAAGAGCCCCACCATGACCCCAGCTGCAACCGCCCAACGATGGAAAAGACGCCAAGTTGAGACTTCTGCTGGTTTTCGATCAAGCTGATCTATCCTTTGGTTAACCATCCTGGCCATTACCTCCCAATTAATTTCCTCAACCTCCTTTTCGATCTCCCTCTTGATGTTTAGGCTGGCAACTCTTATAGCCTTTAAAATGGCTAGATCTTGCTGGCATTCAGAACAAGTTCGCAAATGAGTTTCTATTTCTGAAGTTTTTTCTTCAGAGCTTTCCTTAAGAAAATAAGAAAGTAGATGTTTTTGACTAAAAGGACATTTTCTTTTCATGGCCTTTTCCTTTCCTTCAAGCTTCGTTTGATAAAAGCTTTCATTTTTTGGAAAGCTTTAAAATGGAGGGACTTGACCGTTCCCACACTAAGCCCCAGAACGCAAGCAATCTCCTCAAAAGAAAAGCCTTGAAGATAACGAAGGAGAAAAACTATTCTTTGTTTTTCGGCTAAATTGGAGATGGCTTGGTCAACTAGAGGTCTCAGTTCAGACAGAGAATTATGATTAGAGGGACCAACTAAAAGGCTCTGCCTAGAAGAAAGAGACTCTTTTTCTTCAATCCAACGTCGCTGAGACCGTAACTTTCGATAGTGATCAATCGCCACATTCTTGGCAATCCGCATTAACCACGTCTCGAAGGTTCCTCTTTCTTGGTAAGAATTGAGACTTAAATAAAGCTTCATGAAGGTCTCTTGAACAACCTCCAAAGCCTCTTCTCGATGACGGAGAATAGACATGGCTAAAAGGAAGATCTTTTTTTGAAATAAATAGACAAGCTGATTAAAGGAATCTCGATCCCCTCTTTTAGCCCGTTGGCAAAGAACCTCCGGGTCCTCATAATCGGCTAGCCTTTCTTCCATTAACTTTCCAATTTGATGTCAATTATTCAGCCAAAATATGTTCTCGCGAGTTTTTTTGAAATTCTAGCAAAAAAACTCGGCTTTTCATCTAAATCTAATTTATTTTACGAAATAAAAAGAGATATGGTTTACTATTTGAAAATTAATTTTTAGGCTAGCCCAATGAGGCTGATCGGCAACGAATAAAGTTTTTAAGATTAGTGATAATTTAAAAGGTTCTTTTTTATGAGGGAGACTTTTTCCTTCTTAAGGAAACCTTAATTTTTTTGAGCCTTTTTTATAAATTAAAAATATATTGACAAATTAAAATCTTTGAAAGGGTTTTCGCCTTCCTGGTCTTTCTCCCCGATGTTCACTTCTGGGACGTGCCTCATTGACAATGATTCGGCGGCCATCGAAATCCGTACCATTTAATTTCTCTTTGGCCTTCTGGGCTGATTCCGCTGTTCCCATTTCCACAAAACCAAAACCACGTCCCTGAATGATATTCACGGAATTAACTTCGCCGAATTGAGAAAAAAGCTCTTTCAGTTTTTCCTCGGTAGTTCGGTAATTCAAATTACCGACATAAAGTTTTGTCACTGCCATAAAAAAAACCTCCTTGACCTCTCACAATCGCTTTCCCACCCTCTCGAGAGCGGCTCAAACGAAAGGAAAAGTCATTTTTATTGTCACAAAAAAAAATAAAAAAATCAAGTCTTGCCACAGTTTTAAATGATATAATTACTCGAGAAAAAAATTAATTGAATGATTAAAATTAACAAAGTTTAGTTTTTAAATTGAGAGGTGGAGCTATGAGCCGAAAAAAAATAATTTCGCTTATCATTTTCCTCTTTTTGTTTATAATTTTTTTAGGCTTTATTTCTTTTCTTTATTTTGAACTAAAGCAACCAGTTATTCTTCCCCGAAAAGCTTATCTCGAGGTTAAATTATCAGGCCAAGTTGTTGATAGGCCAGCGGTTGAACCTATCAGGGAACTTCTTTTTGGGCCACCGACTGTTTCCCTCCATGATCTTTGGATCAACTTAAACAAGGCAAAAGAGGATGAAAGAATTCGCTGTTTGTTAATTCATCTGGGACCTCTAATCTGCGATTGGGGCAAAGTAAATGAATTGAGAGAATTCATTAAAGACTGGCGAACTTCAGGCAAAAAAGTTTATTTTTATGTGGAAGAGTTACCTGAGGCTGACCGTGAATATTATTTAGCTTCAGCGGGTGATAAGATTATCCTTCATCCCTTGGGTTGGATGGGAATCAACGGCCTTGGTGGTCATATTCCCTTTTTCAAAAAAACATTAAAGAAAATCGGTCTAAACCTTGAAGTTGAAAAAATTGAGGAATATAAAACCGCATATAATCCTTTCACCGAGGAAAAATTCACGCCTGCCCATCGAGAAATGATAACTTCTCTAAATGAAGATATTTTTAAAGAATATGTGTCCACAGTGGCTCAAAGTCGTGGGCTGACCGAAGAGCAGTTTGTAAACCTTCTTAATCAAGGTCTCTTCCAAGGAAAACAAGCCAAGGAAAAGGGATTAGTTGATGATGTTCTTTTTCCAGATGAACTTAGTGAGCTGATGAAAGAAGAGGGACAGAAGCTGACCCGAGTTACTATAGGAACCTATAGCCGAGTCGGGGCTAAAAGAAAAGGCCCCTATCGAGGGAAAAGAATTGCTATCCTTTATGCTCAAGGCCCAATTCTTAACGGTGAGGGACCTTCCACCATCATCGCTAGTGATAACGTTTCTCGTTGGCTTCGCCAAATTAGAGAAGACAGGCGAATTAAAGCTGTTGTTTTGAGGATAGACAGTCCTGGTGGTTCGGCAGTTGGTTCTGACATCATTTGGCGAGAAGTGGTTTTAACTCGCAAGGTTAAGCCGATTGTTGTTTCCATGTCTGATGTCGCTGGTTCTGGAGGTTATTGGATAGCTATGGCTGCGAGTAAAATTGTAGCTCATCCTCAAAGCTTAACTGGTTCTATCGGCGTCCTAGCTGCCAAACTCGACCTTTCAGAGCTTTATAAAAAGGCAGGAATTAACGCCGAACGGCTCGTCTTTGGTGAACATGCTGATATGTATTCAACTTTTCGCCCATTAAGTAAGGAAGAAAAAGACCAGTTAAAAGATCAAATTCGCTGGACTTATGACCAATTTTTGGAGCGGGTGGCGGAGGGCCGGGGGAAAAATAAAGATGAGATTGATAAAATAGGCCGGGGTCGAGTTTGGACAGGAAAGCAAGCCCAAGAAATCGGTCTTGTAGATGAACTTGGCGGCCTGAAGCGGGCCTTGGAACTAGCTCGTCAATTGGCTGGCATCCCTAGAGATGAAGAAATTAAACTTGACGTCTGGCCTAAAAAGCTCTCTCTCTTCTCACTGCTTTTTAAAAGATCAGAAAATAGCTTTGTTTCTGGTCTTTACCCTTCTTTCTCTACCCTTAATCTTGTCCAGTTGTTACTCAAAGAGAATCTTCTAGCTCTTATGCCCTTTGATTTTTGTCTCAATGAGATGGGATTATTTCGACTGATAAACCTTGATAATTATTGTTTTTGATTTTTATCTTTTGACTTAGGCAAAATAAGGACTTTTTCGTCAGGTCTCATTAACCACAGTTTCTTTCGAGCCTCTTCTTCAATCATGTGGGGATTTTGTCGAAGTTCTTCGACCTCTTTTTCTAATTTCTCTTTTTCCTGTTTTAACCTCACAATCTCTCTTTGGAGGTTTATCTGTTGGTTACGGGCTTCTCGAATTTGAAGGAACCCTCTTTTGCCAAAGAAAGTGCTTAAAACTAAAACAAAAAGCAGCAGGATTATCAGACTCAGAAAAATTTTTTTTCTTGTCTTCATTGCCATTTTTTTAGGAAAAATAATCAAGAGCAAATTTTATAAGACGCTGAAGCTCGCGAATCGAGTCAGCCTCAGCATAAATTCGAATCAACGGTTCTGTTCCAGAGGGCCGGATTAAAATCCAGTCGTCATCTTCAAAGTCCCACTTAATTCCATCAACGGTGATAACTTGAAAGGCTCGACGACCGGCAAATTGTTCTGGCTGACTTGAAATAAGTTGATTCAGCTTTTGCCACCTCTCTGGAGTGATGGGAATATCTCGGCGACCATCGATTTTTCGGCCATATTCCCGAAATAAATCTTCTTTCAATTGGGATAAACTTTTACCTGAAGCCGCAACCATTTCGGCTATAAGCAAACCAGCATAAATTCCATCTTTTTCCGGCAAATGACCTTGAAAAGCAATCGAAGCGCTCTCTTCTCCGCCGAAAATAATTTTCTTTTCAAGAAGCAGCTGGGCTAAATATTTAAAACCTACAGGAGTCCGATAAAGAGGTAAATTATATCGTCGAGCAATTCTATCAATTAAATGAGTTGTCGCCACTGATCTGGCCACTCCTCCTCTCCATCCTTTGACCTGAACAAGATAATTAAGAAGCAAACTCAAAATTAAGTTGGCATCAATAAAATTGCCTTTTTCATCAATAATTCCAAAACGGTCACCATCAGCATCAGTAGCTATTCCTAGATGGCAATTTTTTTCTTTGACTAGGCGCTTTAATTCTTTTAAATTTTCTTCTGTACAGGAAGGAACAACCCCTCCAAAATAAGGATCAACATAACCATGTATTTCTTCCGTGATTACGCCTTGTTCCTCGAGAATTTCATCAAGATACTCCCGGCTAGTTCCATATAACAAATCTAAGCCAATTCTTAGCCCAGATTCCCTCATAATCGCAAAATTAACTTTTGGTCTCAAATATTCGAGGTAATCGGCTTGCATATTAATTTTTTCAATAAAACCAGAACGAGAGTAATAAGGACAAAAGGCTTGGCTCTGTTGTAGCCGGTTAACTTCAGCTTCAATTTCATCGGTAACCTCAGGCATGGCTGGGGCCCCTGAGGCCACATTAAATTTAAGCCCATTATATTCAGGGGGATTAAAGGAGGCCGTAAAGTTTATACCACCTTTAGCTTGCCTTTTAATTATCTGTAAAGCTTGGGCCTGGGAAGGAGCATCCCTATCTGCCAGATAAACTTTGATTTGATTATGAGTAAGAATCTTGGCGGCTTCAAAGGCAAACCTTTCGGAAAGAAAACGGGTATCATAGCCCACAACCACGGCTATTTCATTTTGACCATAAAGACGGCGAAGATAATTCGCAATGGCTTGAACAACTAAGCGAACATTATAAAAAGTGAATTCCTCCCCCATTACGGCCCGCCAGCCTGAAGTGCCAAACTTAATCATCGGTTCGAGAAAAACTGTCTAAAACTTATCATCTTAAGTTGAGGTCGTCAAGAAAATTACCTAAATTTAACCTTGACTAAATTATTGGACTAACTTAATTTCAGGTTAACTAAATCATGACTAGGACGGAAAAACCAAGCTGGAAGGTTTTAGTCGGCACCCTTTTACTTACAGCTTCTAACATAAGTTTGCAAATAGCCGCTAGTCGCTATTTCGCGATTACTCAGAGCCATCATTTAGCCTTTTTTGTCGTTAGCACAGCTTTTCTGGGCTTCGGTATTTCCGGTTGCTTTTTATCCATCAAAACTAAATTCGAAAATCTTCCTTCAGTCAAATCTCTTAGTCTGTCATCTTTTCTTTTTGGCCTAACGATTATCGGTTGTGTTCCCGCTCTTAATGCTTTCCCTTTTGAAATCTTTGAGCTCCTTTGGTCGAAAGGGAAACTTATTAATCTTCTGATTATCAACTTTATTTTGGGCCTACCTTTCTTTTTTTCTGGCTGGACGATAGCTAGCTTAACAACTATCTACGCTTCCTCCATTAGATATATTTACGCGGCTGATTTGACTGGAGCTGCCTTAGGAGCTTTTTTACCGGCTATCCTATTTCTGCCCCACGGTGATCGGTCTTCTTTTCTGATCATCGGTCTTGTGGCTACAGGGGCTTCACTTGCTTTATCTTCAGCTTTGGAAAAAAGGCTAATTATCCCAGCCACTCTCTTGCTTCTTTTCCTTTTCCTGAACCTTCTCAGTCCACCAAAATTTTTTGAATTTCGTCTTTCCCCTTATAAACCCTTGAATCAAGCCCTCTTCGCTTCAGGAGCTAAACATCATTTAACCCGTTGGAATTCTCAGGCTAGGCTGGATATTGTCAGCTCGCCCTCCTTGAAATTTGCTCCAGGGCTGAGTCTCGTCTATCAGCAAAACCTTCCTCCGCAGTTCAGTCTTTTTATTGATGGTGGCCATCCATCGGCCCTAACTTCTTTTGAACATCTTCATCAACCTGAATTGGCCTTTCTCGAATATCTTCCCTTCTCCCTACCTTTTTTCCTTATTAAAAAACCAGACGTTTTAATCCTTGAACCAAGAGGAGGACTTGAAATTCTTCTCTCTCTTTATTTTAAAGCTAGAAAAATCAAAGTCATCGAGAATAATCCTCTGATTCTTTCTGTTCTTAAAAAAGATCTAGCTGGAAAAATAGGTAATCTCCTGGCTCATCCAGAAATTAAGGCCATCTCGGCCTTTCCCCGATCAGAAATAAAAAAAGAAAAGGATTTTTATGATCTAATCATTTTTTCTTTACCTGACATTATGGCCCCAGCCAGCCCAGGCTTGGCTTCGCTTCAGGAGGATCACCTTCGAACTCGCGAGTCGATAACTCAACTCCTTCACCTTCTTTCGCCTGGAGGTATCTTGATGGCTACCTTGGTTCTTTCGCCCCCAGCTCGTCATGAATTGCGTTTCCTAGCCACGGTAATTGAAGCCATGGAAATCAATCGCTTAGACCCATCTAAATCAATGGTTTTGGTCTTAAGCTGGGGGACAATCAATATTTTGGCTCGGAAAGGAACTTTCACTTCTGAAGAAATAAATCTCATTAAGGATTGGTGCCAAGAGAGACTTTTCCATCTTGCTTACTTTCCTGGCCGAGTAAAGGAAAGTGAACCTGAAAGCGAAAAAAAATATGCCTTTCCTGTCGATTTGATAGAAGATCTTTTGAATCCAAAGAAACGAAATATCCTTTATGAGCAATATCTTTTTGATATCAAACCGGCCTGCGACAATCGACCTTTCTTCCATCAAATAATTAAATTAAGCCAAATAAAATCAACCTATTTAGCCTTTGGGAAAAAATTGTTGCCCCTAATTGAAGGAGGGGGTCTCTATCCTTTTCTCTTTTTTCAAGCTATTTTTATTTCTCTAGTTTTTTTAATATTTCCCTTCCTTTATTTAAGAAAAAGACTAGGGACAACTAGCCGAAGGCATATTTTCGAGTTACCTTATTTCGCTCTAATTGGGATTGGCTTCATGACGGTCGAAATTCTCTTTATTCAAAAGGGGATTCTCTTTTTAGGTCAGCCTACTCAGGCTTTTTCCACTGTTCTTTTTTCTCTCCTTTTTTCTTGTGGCCTTGGAAGCTTGGCTTCAGCTAAATGGCGAGAAAAGAAAATCTTTTCCCAAGGCAAATTCCTTCTCGGCTGCGGGCTTATTCTTCTCCTTGATTGTTTTCTGTTTCCCCTCTTCATTGACTTCTTCTTTCCTCAGCCATTTTTGACTCGACTTATCCTCCTCTTTATATTCTTTTTTCCCACAGGCTTCTTCTTAGGATTTGCTTTTCCTGTGGCTATAGCTCGGCTTCATCAAAAAAGTCCGAGGCTTATTCCCTTGGCTTGGTCAATTAATGCCTTTTCTTCTGTTACGACTTCTATTCTGGCTATAATTTTAGCTTTTTGTTTGGGTTATTCCTTTTTGTTTATCTTTTCTTCCCTATGCTATGTTTTAGCGTTTCTTTTTTTCTGCCTCACCAATCATAGGGACAAAACGCACTCCTAAAATATACTCCACTCTGGGTCTTTTACCCTCTTTGATTACCAAGGTTAAGGTTTGAAAATAAAGCGTACTTCCTAAAGGAATAACCAATCGACCCCCATCTTTCAGTTGCTCAAGAAGAGGGGGAGGCAGGTGATTGGCGGCACAGGTTACTATAATCGCATCAAAAGGTGCCTTTTCGGGCCAGCCAAAATAGCCATCTCCACCTTTGACATACACATTTTGATAGCCAAGACGAGCCAATAAATCAGCGGCTTTCCGAGCTAACGACTCTCTTATTTCGATAGTATAAACCTCACGACAAAGGTGGGCTAAAATAGCAGCCTGATAGCCTGAACCAGTCCCAATCTCGAGAACTCTTTCATCTCCTTTTAAAGCTAAGCATTGCGTCATTAAAGCCACAATATAAGGCTGTGATATCGTCTGACCTTCCTCAATTGGAAGTGGCGTATCTTCGTAGGCCAGGTTAATATATTGAGGCAAAACAAATAAATGTCGTGGAACCATTCCCATAACTTCGAGGACTCTCTTATCTGTAATATCGCGGCTAGCTAATTGCTCTTCAACCATCCTTTTTCTTAATCGTGTGAATTTGTCCTCCTGGTATCCCAAAGATAACCAAATAGATACTCCTAAAGAGAACAAAACTATAATTTGACCCGCTTTTTTAATCAAAAATTTCATTTCTTTTTATTGTCGCTTGTTGAGGAAAGGAAAATCAAGAGAGATTTTCGGTTTTCCATCACCCTAAATTGAAAAGGTTTTCACCTCGACTCTCCCCGAAAAAGGTGATTGACTTTTTAGACTACTTGAAGGAAATTTAGATGAGACTAAAAAGGAGGCTCTCAAGAAAAGATTGACAAGGAGGTCTTTTTCTGATAACAACTAATTTAATTTGAATAAGGAATCAGGTTGGTGAGGGAAAAACGAGCTATTTATCCCGGTTCCTTCGACCCAATTACCAATGGTCATCTTGATATAATTCAAAGGGGACTCAAGATATTTAAAGAAATAATCGTGGCCGTCCTTGAAAATCCTAAAAAAGAATCCCTTTTTTCAACTGCCGAAAGGGTGGCCATGATTAAAGAAATCTTTGCCTCAGAACCTAAAGTAAAAGTTAAATCCTTTGATGGCCTGCTTGTTGATTTTGCCCGTAAAAATAAGGCCAGAATAGTGATCAGAGGTTTAAGGGCGGTATCTGATTTTGAATATGAGTTTCAAATGGCCTTGATGAATCGCAAGCTTTATCCTGAACTAGAAACCCTCTTTATGATGCCAAGTTTAAATTACACCTTTTTAAGTTCTCGTCTCGTTAAAGAAATATATATGCTGGGCGGCTGTATAAAGGGCCTTGTCCCCGAGACGGTGGAAAACTATCTCCGCCATAAATTTTCAAAAATAACAACTTGAGAGGAAGGTTAAGAAAATGTTTGGTTTGAAAAAAAGCAAAGGAGTTGTTGGTCTTGATATTGGCTCCCACGCCATTAAAGCTGTGGAGTTAATCCCTAAAAGGAAAGCAGGAACTGAAGCCTATGAGTTGGCTAAAATTGCCTATGAAGTTCTTCCGCACGATAGTATTGTGGAAGGTACCATTATCGATTCCACGGCTGTCGTTGAAACGATTCGTCTAATTTTTGAGGAAAACAAAATTAAGAATCGGAATGTGGCCATTTCCATTTCTGGTAATTCCGTTATCATCAAAAAAATTTCTCTTCCTCATATGGAAAGAGAAGAACTGGCTGAATCGATTATCTGGGAAGCGAAACACAATATCCCTTATCCCTACGAAGAAACCAATGTCGATTACGCTATCCTTAAGCCGCCAAAAGGAACAGAAACCAAAAGCTTGGATATCCTCTTGGTCGCAGCCAAGAAGGATAAGATTGCCAATTACAGCAATGTAGTTCATCAAGCAAAAAAGAATCTGGTAGCCATTGAAGTCGATGTTTTTGCTCTCCAGAATGCCCTTGAAATCAACTATCCAGAAACTTTTGAGAATAAAACCGTTGCAATGGTCAATATTGGGGCTAATATTACTAATATTTTGATTCTCGAAAGAGGTTTACCTCAACTTTTTCGAGATCTTTCGCTCGGCGGCTCTTTCTTTACGGAAAATATGAGAAAAGAATTAACCATCAGCTTAGATGAAGCGGAAAGACTTTTAAAGGGCCTTCCAGTAAAAAATGTTGACGAAGCCCATGTGGAAGAAATCCTCAGTCAAAACATTCGTGACTTGGTCGATGAAATCGATAAAACTTTTACCTTCTATGAAGCGGGTGACAAAAAAGAAAGAAAAATTGAGCAAATTTTTCTCAGTGGCGGGTTAGCCAACTTAAAGGCCCTGCCTGTGGCTTTTGAAGAAAGATTTGCGGTGCCCACCGAAATTTTTAATCCCTTCCGGAATATTCATTATAAGGAAAAAGATTTTGATTCTGTTCTTATAAAGGAAACACCTTCAATTTTTGGAGTGGCGGTAGGTTTAGCCCTCCGAAGAATGGATTAACTACCATGATTCGAATCAATCTTTTAAAACCTGAAACTAAAGAAATAAGAGAGGGACCTCCGGCTGCCCCAGTCGCTGAAGTTAAAGAGAAAAAAGCGCCACCAATTGCTAATGTCCTTGTGGTTTTAGCAGTAGCTGTTTTAGCTGCCCTTTTCTTCCTCCAGAAAAGGGCCTTGGATCAGGAAAGACAGCGACTGGCGGTAGCTCAAGAGGAAAAAAGACAATTGGCCTATGTCAGCGAAAAACTGGTCGAACTCCAGAAACAGAAAGAAATTTTTGAAAAGAAAATCAACCTTATTACTTCCCTTAAAGCTCAGCAGCCAATTGCGGTAATTATCCTTAATGAAATTAACAAATGCCTTCCTGACTGGGTATGGCTGACTGAAGTCAGCTACGAAAATCGATTTATTCAAATAAGAGGAAACGCCCTTTCCAATAATCTGATTGCTGATTTCATTCGCAATCTTGAGGATAGTCCCTATCTTCAGAATGTTGATTTGAAGAGCTCAATCCAAAGAACCAGCACTGACCAAACTTTTCTTGAATTCGCCTTGACGCTTCAATTCTTATTACCCCAAGACGAATTACCAAGTTCCAGTTCCCCAGAAAAGCCTAAAGACCAGGGGGAGAAAAAACCATGAGAAAACAACCTTGGCTAAATTATCTTATATTAATCATAATTTTAGCCGGAGCTTTTTATTTTCTCTATTTTCGACCTAAATCCGCCGAGCTTAAGAATTTAAGAGCAGAAAGGCAAAAAATTGAAGCAGAACTGGTTGAACTTCGAGCCAAAAAACAACAACTCGATAAGATAGAGCTCGAAATAGCCACGATGACCCAAACCTTGAAAGAACTTGAAGCCATTATTCCCGTAAAAAAAGAAATTGATGTCATTCTTCGAAAAATCCAAGAGCTTGCTTTTGACTCTCGATTAAACATTCTCCGTTTTGCGCCTCAGGGAGAAATTCTTCAAGAATTTTATTCAGAATGGCCGATTCCGATTGAAATCTCGGGGAATTATCACAATTTAGGCATCTTTTTTGATCGTTTGAGGACCTTTGCCCGATTATTCATTGTGGATAAATTTGCTATTAAGGCCTTACCTAATCAGACAGACGATCTGACAATTGCCAGCTCTTTCACGGCGAAGACTTATATGTTTGTGGAAGAAACTGCCTCTAAACAAGAGGCCTCAGCTAAACCTCAAGCTAAAGCAGGGAAAAAACAATGAACAGAAAAATAATGATTTTATTTTTAGGTTTTTTGGGGTTAAATTTTTTCTTATCTGGCCAGGAACAAAAGGATGCCGCCACTCTCAGTTTGACCTCCCTTCAATCCCAGTTGACAATCTATAACCCTGAAGGCAGGCGGGACCCTTTTAAAAATCTTCTGGCTGGAAAGGAAATCAAAGGGAAGACAGAGCCTTCTGGAGGGCCTGAACTTTTTATCGAAGATCTTAAGCTTATCGGCATAGTTAAGCATAAAAATCAATATGTGGGCATTTTCTCCGGGCCTCATGGTTTTCCCCTTTATCTTCGAGTTGGCGACCGAGTATCTGATGGTTTTGTCCTGTCCATTAATGAATCGCAGGTTATTTTCAGAAAAACCAATGAGCGAGGCCTCCCTTTGATGCGTCCAAAGGATATAACTAAAGAAATTCATCCCGAGGAGCGTTAAGATGAAAATGAAAAAACTTGGATTCTCTTTAAAGCTAGCCTTAATCTCAGCTGTTTTCCTCTTGGCTACAGAAGTTCCCGTGGCCATCAATACGGTAGCAATTCAGTCTGGTTTACTTCAAACCAAAGTAATAATTCAAGGCACAGCTCCTTTGCCGTCCCCGATGGCCACTTATTTAAAAGATAATCCCCGAACTCTGATTGTGACTCTTCAAGGCGTTGATTCATCAAAACTTCCTCCCATTATCTCGACTGATGATCAGTTAATTAATTCAGCTGAGATAAGGCCCGGTGGGGAAAAGCAAGTTAATTTGTTAATTCATCTTAAGGAACAAGTCCCGTTCAGTATTTTTCGGGCCGGAAAAGAGGTTGGCTTAGAATTGACTCGCATTCTTCGGGGCGAAGCCATTGAGTTGCCTGAACAAAATTTACTTTTTCCAGGGACATCGGTCCAAGAAAATTATCTCGAAAATGTTTCTTGGGATTTGTCAACGCCCATTCCCAGGCTTAGATTGCAACTCCCTGGAGAAGTCAGCACAAGAGTTTTTGCTCTTGACAAGCCGCTGCGCCTAGTAGTGGATCTTTTTGGCACCCGCTACCCTAATCTTACCACTTTACCTCTAAACCGAGATGGTATTGAAAAAGTCCGGATTGCTCAATTTAAAGAGACCAGTCCATGGCCGATAACTCGCATTGTTTTTGATCTTAAAGAGGTCAAACCTTATAGCATTGTTTCAGGAAAAAATGAATTGATTATCTCCTTCCCATCTTCTTCTTTTTCTTCGGAGGATGCTTTTTCAGCTGAAACTAGCCAACCGAAATTAAAGTCACCTGCAATGGCAGCAGGTTTCGAAATGAAAGCTCTGGCCACTTCAACTCCACCGTCTGAAACTAAAGCTATGATGGAAGAAACAAGTCAGAGTTCAGCCGTAATAGATAAAGCTTCAGCTCAAGAAAAGCCAAAAGAAAAAGTGACCCAGGAAACCCAAGTACCCAAAAAATTTGAGCCTAAAGTAATCGCCGCAGTTGAAGAAAAATACTCAGGAGAGCTGATTACTTTACGGTTCAAAGATGCTGACCTCAGAGATGTGATTCTTTATCTTGGCGAATTTGCGGGCCTTAATGTTATTTTTGATCCTGATGTTCGAGGAACAGTAACTTGTGACTTAAGAGATGTGCCTTGGGATCAAGCCCTTGATTTGATTCTTCGTAACAACAAACTTGGCAAAGTTATTGAAGGTAATGTGCTTAGAGTGGCTCCCATTAGCACCTTGACTCGAGAAGACGAAGAACAGCGAAGGCTCAAGGAAAGTAAAGAACTGGCAGGGCCGATAGTCGTTAAGACGATAACTTTATCTTATTCAAAAGCAAGAGATGTTCAATCCCTGTTGATGACGAAGAAGTCACCTCGCGGTGAAATTATCATTGATGAAAGAACCAATACGTTGATTATTTCTGATGTTAAAGAAAACCTTGACCTTCTGGAGAAATTGATTAGTGTTCTCGACACGCCAACCCCTCAGGTTTCGATCGAAGCTCGAATTGTCGAAGCCACCTCAACTTTTATTCGCAATCTCGGAATCCAATGGGGCTATCGGGCAGTAGCTGATCCCTTTTATGGTAACCCTACTTCGCTAGAATTCCCCCATAAAATTTTAGCTGATGGCTCAATAATTCCTCAAGGGATAGTGACTAAGGGCATTGGCGGTCCCTTGGGAGGATATGCAGTCAACTTGCCAGCTCCAGCCTTTACGACAGCCGTCAGTTTCTCTTTAGCCAATGTTCTCGATACTTTCCGCCTCGATTTAGCTCTTTCAGCCCTTGAAACTTCTGGTGAAGGAAGAATAATTTCATGCCCTAAAATCACAACTCAAAACAATCAGGCCGCTGAAATTATTCAGGGACGTCAGATTCCCGTCCAAACTGTCGCCAATTTCACAGTCACAACTCGTTATGTTAATGCGGCTCTTGAATTGAGAGCCACCCCTCAAATTACAGCTGAAGGAACAATTATTATGACTTTAGAAATCCAAAACAATGCTGCTGATTTTGCCAATCTTGTTGCTGGAATTCCCCCTATTACTACCCAGAGTGCCAGAACCACCGTTATGGTGCCTGACGGTGGCACAACCGTCATTGGCGGCATCTATAGGAGCGAAGATTCTATCACCCGAGAGCGAGTTCCTTTTCTCAACCAAATTCCGATCTTGGGGAAACTCTTTCGCTCCTTTGCTCGGACAAAAGAAAATCGGGAGTTACTTATTTTTATAACTCCTAGAATAATTAAATAAGGGGTAGGACCATGAGAAGAATAAAATTAGGCTGGAAAGCGGGAATAACCTTTTTGGCTTTTGTGATCCTCTTGGCCTGCAATCCAATCGAAGATGAGACTAAATCTGATAGCCTTCTGATAATCGAAAGAATTACTGGAGTTGATGCAGAAGGGAATGAGGCTGATTTCCTTCAATCAGATGTGATCAAAGTCAATACTGACACCGGTCAAACCTATGTCACCGCTGACGTAGCCAAAGCCACCTTGAGAGCAGCTCTCCTAAATCCTGCCCCGCTTATGGGCGCTTCGATCTATAATGATATTCTTGTTAACCGATATATTGTCAATTATACCCGCACTGACAATAAAAACAATCCTGGAGTTGATGTTCCTTATCCTATTGAAGGAATGCTTAATGCTTTAGTGAGAATTGATCAAACTGTCCAAGTTAGCTTTATTGTGGTCAAAGAAACAGCCAAGCTAGAACCACCTCTTCGGAATTTAGCTATTGGGCGAGCCGAAGGTGTCCTTACAGTTATAGCTAAAATTGATTTCTATGGCGAAGATTTAGCGAAGCGGAAAGTCAAAGCTTCTGGGTATTTAACCATAGAGTTTGCCAATTATACTGATTGATAAGGAGGGGAAACCCATGAAAAAGCTAACTTTATTGACTTTGGCCATAAGTCTAATTTTAGTTTTTTCCTTAACGTGTAAAAGAGGTGATATTTCCCCTCCTGAGCCCTTTGCTCCTTCTTCTTTGACGACTTTGTTGAAATTGACGGCAAGCCCTAATGCTATTTTTGCTTCTAAAAATACCCGAGGCATGACGACCATAACGGCCCGATTAACTAAATATAATGGAGAACCTTTACCGAATCGAGTTATTTATTTTGAAGTCGTTGATTCTAACTTCCAAAAGATAAGTCTAGGCTATTTTGAGGGAAATCAATCTGTTGTGGCCAAAACAACTGATTCTAATGGCTTGGCCAGGATAAATTATTACGGTCCTTTAACCTTAGAGCTTAGTGAAAACACCACCATCTATGTAAGGGCTACAGTTGCCTGGGAAGGGGCGGAAACCATTTTTGAAGTAGCTCCGATAATAATCATCACTGAACCAAGCGACCTTACTTTTACCGCTGAGGCCGAACCTGATGTTCTCTATGCCACGGATGAAAGACCCCAGACAACGATCAAAGGTATAGTTAAAATTGGGGGTAAGCCAATCGCTGGAATAAGAATTTATTTTCACCTTTATCGAGACTCACCTGGAAGGTTTGATGATGGCTACCGAGCCACTTACCGAGAAACTGACGAAACCGGGACAGCTCGAATTACTTACATTGGGCCCAACAAATATGAAATTGAAGCTGATACTTCCATTATTGTTATCGTCCAGTTAACTGAGTCTATCTACACTGAAGTTTATCTTCGCGTAATTAGACAGCGATAGTTTTAGCCAATTAGCTTCAGTTAAGAATAACTTATCAATCAATTATCTCGAGGAAGGGAGAAAGATTCATTTTATTTAGAATCAACGAGATAAAATGAATAATTTCCTCTTTTTTCTTTCCTTTTAGCCATATTTGAATTTCTCCTTTACCTTTTCTTGTTGGCAAAAAGACTGGTCCAAGAATCTCCTCTATTTCCTGAAATTCATCTAGTCTTTTTTTCAACTCTCTAGCCTGCCGAGCCAACTCGCGTCGTGAGCGTCCAGTAAGAATAATTCGAATTAAGCTCCTATAGGGGGGAAGATTTAAGAGGCGGCGAAAACGAAGTTCAGTTGAAACCAGTTCGAGGTAATCAGCCTTAGCCAAAGCTTGTAGAACATAGTTCTCAGGACAGGCAGTTTGAATAATAACTTCTCCCTGACGATTCTTCTCCATTTCTTCTTGGAGGCGCCAAACTAAAGAAAATACTTTTTCGCCGGCTCGAAAATCAGGCTGGGCCAGCATCATTTCAGGATGGAGAACCGCGGCCAACGAAACCTTTTTCCAGTCGAGATGTGAAAGAAGAAATTGAGTCCCCAAGACGATATCAATTTGGCCGGAACGAAATTCCTTCAAGAATGTCGCCAGTTGTTTTTTTCCTCTAAAACTTTCAGCTTCAAAAGATCTTATTCGGGCTTGAGGCCAGAGTCGGTTAATCTCTTCTTCAACAGCTTCAAGTCCGTATCCTCTTGGACTTATAACTTGACTTTGGCACTCAGGACAACGGAGCCAGCGCTTATCCTTGAAGCCACATTGAGGACAGACTAACTTATCTTTCCGAGCGTAAAAAGTCAGAGCGCGGCGACATTTAGGACAAAGGGCAATTTGCCCGCAACGAAGACAAACCAAAATTGAAGCATAACCACGTCGGTTAATTAAAAGAGCTACTGGTTCTCGGCTTAAAAAGCGAGCCTCAATCATTCCTTGGAGTTCAGGACTTAATATCTTCGAGTTTTCTCCTGAATAGACTAGAATATTGAGTTTTCGGGGCGAATGACCCAAATCAATTATAAGTCCTTGATTTTTAGCGTGAAAGAAAGAACTCACGGCTGGAGCTGACGAAGCCAAAAGCACGACAGCTTTATCCTGCTGAGCCCTCAGTTTAGCCGCCAGGCGGGCATCATAGGCTGGACTAGGGTGAACATAAGCCTCATCCGCTTCTTCTTCAATATAAATCAAATCAATCCTAGGCAAGGGCGCAAAAACCGCGGAACGAGTGCCAACGACTACATCAACTTCGTCTTGAAATATCCTCACCCAATCACTCTCCCTTTTTCGGAGAGGCAAATCGCTATGAAGGCAGGCTATTCTCTTAGGCCCCAAAAGATTAGTTAATCTTTCTAAAAAGCAAGTAAGACTGGCAATTTCAGGCCAAAGGATTAGAATCTTTGAAGAGACCTGAGCCCTTTTTTTTAACAGAGAGAGAAAAAATTCTTCTCGACGGCTCTTTGAGCCGATTAGTAAAAAATATTTAAATTCTTTCTTTTCTAGTGCTTTCTCGATCAGATCAAAATGGGGTTGATAATTTCTCTCAGAGAAGAAAGTAAGCTGGAGCTGGGCTGGAGCTGAAGAGATGACTTCCATTCTTTTTCTCTTAAAATAGATTTTTGTTTCCTTCCTTATCCATCCCAAAGCTTCCAGTCGTTGAATAAGCGAAGGCCATCCACGAAAATCTAACTTTTTTTTCAAATAGCTCCAGCTTAAAGCTTTTTTCCCTGACCACAAATTAAGAACTTTCTCAACGGCTTCAGTTTTTTGGCCAAATTTCTCTTTTATTTCATCCTTTTTTGGTTTTTGGACAAGTTTATAACCACCTTTTTCTTCAACCCAAAAACTTGGAGGTAGAGCAGCTTTAAGCAATTCCCCCGGGGCAACGAGACTCGTTTGGCTTAATTTAAAAATAAAATCAACAAAATTGGGAGCTAAAATTGGGTTTTCATCCAGAATTTGGAGGACAGGTTTAATTTGAAATTCCTCCTTAGGCTTCTCCTTTTCAATTTTCAAAACAAATCCGGTTAGTTTTCTGGAGCGAAAAGGAACAAGGACTCTCACTCCAGCCTTAATAGCAGGATTTAACTCTTCCGAAACCGAATAGATGAAAGTTTTTTTTAGGGGGAGAGGCAGAATTACTTCAACATAGGCCATTATTGCCGACTTAAAAGGGCCATTACTTTTTTCATATCTTGCCAAACTTGCTGCTTAATTTCCTTACGGCCTTCATTTCGCAACACAAAGGCTGGATGATAAGTGGGCATAATGGGAATACCCCTATAATAAAAGAAATTGCCTCGAAGCTGGCCCATTCCCAAGTTACCAGGAATAAAAAAATCAGCAGCTACCTTGCCCAAAGCTACAATAACTTTAGGGTTAATCAACCGAATTTGAGCCTCTAAATAAGGAGAGCACTTAACGATTTCCTCTTGCCGAGGAAGTCTATTTTCAGGCGGTCGACACTTAACCACATTAGTTATGAAAACTTCTTCTCGCTTAAAATTCATTGCTTCAATAATCTTAGTTAACAATTGACCGGCTCGACCAACAAAGGGTCTTCCTTGTTTGTCTTCTTCTTCGCCGGGAGCTTCGCCCACAAACATCAATTTAGCTTGCCAATTACCTTCACCAGGCACAGCTTTTAATCTTTTTTGCGCCAAAGAACATCGCTGACAATTAAGAATAGCCTTTTCAATCTGAGGAAGGAACCAACTCCGAGGGCCTACCTCGCAGCAGCTGTCTAAAAAATCCACCCCGATTTCATTTAAAAATTTAAAATATTCTTTAATTTGATTAAGCTTATCTTCAGGTGAGCTTTTCACGGTAAGCCTCGATTGCTTCAAAAATGAGTTGGCTAATTTCTCTTTTACTTTTTATCCCTGAATGAATCTGCTGGCCATATCGGTCAAGAATAAGAACATCATTAAAATCAGCTTCAAAGCCTATTCCCGGACAAGAAATGTTATTAGCCACAATTAAATCTAAGCCTTTTTCTTTAAGTTTCTTTTTTGCCTCAGCTTCCAGATTTTCTGTTTCGGCGGCAAAGCCGACAATTATTTTCTCTTGTCTCAAAGGATGAACCATCAGATAACCTAAAATGTCTTCGGTTAGGACAAACTTAATTTCAGGAACTCCTTGCGTTTTTTTCCATTTAGAATTCATGACTTCGGCTGGTCGAAAATCAGCTACTGCTGCCGCCATGATAATTACCTCGACTTCATCAAAATATTTCTCTACTTCTCTTTTCATTTCATTGGCGGTTTCTACTCGAATCACCTTTACTTTGTAAGGAGAGGGAAGACTAGTTGGACCAGAAATTAGGATAACCTCGGCTCCTCTTCGTCTGCCTTCTTGAGCCAATTCATAACCCATTTTGCCTGACGACCGATTACTGATAAAACGCACAGGGTCAATCGGCTCTCGCGTTGGACCAGCCGTTATTAGAATCTTTTTATTTTTCCATTTCTCTCTCGAGGCTAAAACTTTTTGAGCTAGGTCAACAATAGTCTCTATTTCAGCCAATCGTCCCCAGCCCTCTTCCCCACAGGCCAAATAACCTTTCTCTGGTTCACAAATGACCACTCCTTGTCGATATAATTCGGCTAAATTGGCTTGGGTTCTAGGATGCAAATACATAGCCTCATTCATAGCCGGAGCTACAATCACCGGACACTCGACGGCCAAATAAAAAGTCGACAAAAAATCATCCGCAATACCTGTAGCCATTTTAGCAATTATATTAGCTGTGGCCGGGGCGATTAATAATAATTCAGTTTGTCTCGCCAAATTGATATGTTCAAGACGCTCCGCCTCTCTTTCTCCAAATAAATTGACTAAAACTGGTTTAGCTGTTAAAGCTTGAAAAAGATGAGGTGAAATAAATTGAGTGGCCTTTGACGTCATAACCACTTGAACCTCATGGTTTCTTTTTTGTAAAGCGCGGATTAAATCACAGGCCTTATATATGGCGATTGAAGAACTAACCCCCAGAACTATTTTGGCCATTCCTCCCCCCTATCATTTCATTCTAAATGAATTTAAGATCTCCTTGATCTGCTTTTTCATCTTTGACAACCTTAAGTGCTCAGCGAGGATAATTGCCTCGATCTGATCAAGAGCTCGATCAAGATCATCATTGATGACAAAATAATCAAAAAGGCGATAACTTTTTATTTCCTGACTAGCTTTTCTCAGTCGTAGCTCAAATTCAGCCATTGATAAATCACCTCTGGCCATAAGACGCTTTTCGAGGCAAGCCCGAGATGGAGGCAAGATAAAAATAAAAAGAGCCTCCTTTACTTTCTGATTCATATTTCTTATCTGCTTAGCCCCTTGAACATCAATATCTAGAATTAAATCAGAGAAGCGGCTCTTCTTAAATTCATTTTTGGAGGTACCATAATGAAAACCATGAACCACGGCCCATTCCACGAAAAAACCCTTTTTTAATAAACGAGTAAATTCGGCTTCGCTGACAAAATGGTAATCCACTCCGTCAATTTCGCCAGGTCTGGGCGGACGGGTAGTATGGGATACAGAAAATTTCAATTCAGGATGTTTTTCTAATAAGCGACGAATTAGAGTTGTTTTACCCGCTCCCGAAGGTCCGGTAATAACGATAAGCATGACTCTTTAAGCTTTTAACAATTCTTTTTATTCAATATTCTGCCCTTGTTGACGAATTGCCTCAATTTCTGTCTTCATTTTCAAACTTTCTTTAATTATTGGTAAACAAAAACTCTTCGAAGCTAAAGTTGAAGCCTCTCTTAAAAGTTCTTGGGCTAGAAAGTCAATCTGCCTCCCTTTTGGTTCTGGCTCGCCACTGCTAATAATTTCTTTGAGAGAATTTATATGAGCCTCAAGCCTTGTGATCTCTTCTTTTAGATCACTCTTAATTAAAAGATAAGCTAATTCTTCCTCAAATCTTTTTTCATTAATTTGATCGGAAGCAAGAACTGTCTTAATTCGACTTTGAAGCCTCTCGCGCCAATTTTGTTCCTCTTGGGCGGCTAGTCGCCGAACTTCCTTTAAGCTTTTCTCTATTCGAGTCAGCGATTTGCGCAAAGCGTTGGCTAACTTTCTGCCTTCTTTTTCTCGTTGAGCTATAACTTTTTCCAAAGTTTGTTGGAAAAGGTTTTTCAAAAAGGCCCGATTTCTGGCAGTAAGCTCTTTTCTTTTAATGGTTATGAGTTGAGGAATTCTAAAAAAAGTATCCGGGCTTAAGGATAAATTTTGGCCCAAGGTTTTGGCTAACTTCCGGCTTATTTGACCAATCTTTTGAGCTAGACCTTCTTCGATTCTAACTTCCCAACCAGAATCTTGCATGGAAATAATTTCTAACGAAACTTCAACCCGCCCTCGATTGATATAATTTTGGGCTAACCGCCGCATTTCAATCTCAAGATCCCCCCAATCAGGCCCATGAAAGAACCAATCAAAATACCGGTGATTAAGGGTTTTTATACTCAATTTACCTTTGAATTGGTCTGTTCTAATGAGAGTCGAGGCAAAGCCAGTCATACTCCGGATCACACTTCCACCTCTGTCTCTTCTGGAAATTGAAGATCATACAATTTCCGATAAATACCATTTAAGGCATATAGTTCTTCATGGTTGCCCATTTCTACTATTCGGCCTCGATCAACGACCAAAATTCTATCGGCATGACGGACTGTCCAGATTCGATGTGCAATAATTATTGTTGTTCTTTCCTTAATGATATTGCTCAAGGCTAGTTGAATTAACCTCTCTGATTCAGAATCTAAAGCTGAAGTGGCTTCATCAAGAATAAGAACAGCTGGTTCCTTAAGGATGGCTCGAGCCAAAGCAATTCTCTGTCTCTGCCCACTGGAAAGGAGACCACCTTTTTCGCCAATAATTGTATCATACCCTTGGGGGAGAGCCATAATAAAATCATGAGCCATAGCCATTCGGGCAGCCTCGATTATTCTTTCAAAGGGAACATCATTTTGGCCATACGCAATATTATTCCTGACAGTATCATTGAAAAGGATAATATCTTGCGTAACCAACCCTATATGGCGCCGGAGTGAAGCCAATTTGACCTTCTTAATATCCAGACCATCAATCATAATTTTACCTGAACTGGGTTCATAGAGGCGGGTTAGTAAATTGATAATTGTGGTCTTACCAGCCCCACTTAGACCGACAATGGCCACTGTTTCCTTTGGTTTAACTTCAAAGCTAACCTGAACCAAAGCGGGACGATCTTGATTATAAGAAAAAGAGACATTTTCAAAGCAAATGTGGCCTTCAACTCGATCCAAGGAAACGGCCTCTGGATGATCTTTAATCTGAGGCGGCATTTCAAGAATTTCCTTAACTCGCGAATAGCAAGCCACTGCCTGTTGAAGGACGTTATTAGCTCGATTAAGTCGACTAATCGGGGTGTACATCATAAAAATAGCTAAAACAAAGGCCCCGAAGTCACCGGCCGAAATGAACCCTTCAGCAATTCGCCTTGTGCCAACAAACAGGATAAAAGCGCCCACAGCGCCGCCTATAAATTCCATAAAGGGAGACGAAAGGCTACCTATCCAAGCCAGCTTAACCATAGTTTTAAAGTAATCCTTTGTCGCCCCAAAGAAGCGACGCAACTCAAATTCCTCTGCAGTAAAGGCTTTGATAATCTTGTTACCTGTAATTGTCTCATGGATCAAGTTGTAAATTTGACTCATTTTTTTTTGGCCGACAAGGCTTTTTCTTTTTAGTTGGCGGCTAAAAATAGCTAAAGGAATGATTGCTAAAGGAGTAATCACTAAGGAAGCCATAGCTAAACGAAAATCAATGATAAAAACGCCCACAAGAAGGGCAAGGAGAACAAATACTTCCTCAATAAAATCGGCTAAACTGCCGGAGATGGCCTGATGAATTTTATCAATATCGTTAGTCAAACGAGTCATAAGATCACCTGTAGAAAGGCGATCAAAAAAGCTAGCCGACTGACGCATGACATGGCCGAAAAGGTCATCCCGTAACTTTTTTATCACCCGATGACCAGCCACTTTCATTAAATAGGAAGAAAGAAAAGTAAAAAGCCCTTTGCCAAAAACGACAGTAAGCAAAAGAATGGGCAAAAACCAAATTAGCTCTTGCTTAGAAACCTGGAAATGGGAAAGAATAAAATTCATCAGCCTGAATTTCTCGGCTGATGGATTCGAAGTTAAAGCAGTTTTTTCGCCCGAAGAAATTAAAAGCTCATCGATAATGGGTTGAACTAGATTAACAAAAAGATAGGTGAACGCCGCTACAAAAAGAGAACAAATAAAAGCAAAAAGAAGATATCTTTTTTCTTGCCAGACTAATTTTATAAGATTAAAGATTTCTCTCATGATACCGGGGAAACCTCATCCCGGCGATTAAAAATAAAGCGAGCTATCTCCAGAGCATTAAGGGCTGAACCGAGAGTCAAATTGTCAGCGATAGCCCAAATCCAAAGACCAGAAGGAAAACTTTCTTCTTGTTTGATTTGACCGATAAAAATTTGATCTTTTCCCGCCACAGAAATAGAACTGACACTCAATCGCTTCTTAGCATTAGCTAGACGGAAAAGAGAATTGGCCTGGAGAAGAAATTCTACTTGTTTGACCTTGACTGGTTGCTCAAATTCAAAATAAGTCATAATTGCATAAGTATGAAAAACAGGCACTTGAATAAGACTCAAAGAGAGAGGTAGTTGCGGGGCTCGTAAAACTCGCCGGACCTCACCGACAATCAATTTTTCATCGGGTGTAAAACCATCAGGGCCGGCTTTATCAAGAGGGGCTAGGAGATTAAAAGCCACCTGTTCCCGAAAGACCTTTTTTTTTAAGGATGTTGAACTTAAAAGAGAAACACTTTGATTAGCCAGTTCTTCAATGCCTGATTCACCAAAAGCGGAGGCCGGCTGCATGACGAAAGCTAAGACTCTAACCAGCCCAAAATGAGGCCTAAGAACATGAAGAAGATGGGAAAGGATAATGGTAACCGGGTGAGGATTGCTGATTAAGAAAGCATCCTGTTCAATAATAATTTCATCATTAACCCCAGCCACAACTACGGGCACCGATTCATTGGCTGAAAAGGTCTGATGGAGATCAATTGCTCTAAATTTTCTCTCTAAAGCCATTTCCCCACATCGACGGTTCGTCGCCTCATCGGCCGCTAAGAAAACAAGATCCAAACCTTCAAGCAGGGAAAAATCAAGATGGTGAATCACTCTAGGCTCAGCTGCAAACTCAGTGAGTTTACTATATTCAGTCTCGACCTCAGGATCATAAAATTCAATCGTTGTCAGGGGAAAACGCCTTTCAGCCAAAGCATTTTTTATTTCTTGAGCTCGAAGAGAATCAGTACCGACTAAAGCCACTCGGAAAGGTTTTCTCTCAGTCATGGAAGTTAAAGTTAATTAAAGTGATTTTTGTTTGGCTTGCATCATTAAATACATTTTGTCCTTAAGAGCCAACTTTTTCTTTTTGAGAACTCTCTCCTCCATCGCCTCCTCTTCGGTTAAGGCTCCCTTATGACGGAGAAAATCAAGCCTTTCCTCGCACAGACGATGTTCTTCGGCTAACTTTCGAAATTCCTCGCTTTCCTCAAGGAGGCGTTCTTTGAGGGTTTTTTCATCCATTCAAGCTTCACCTCCTTGCAAAGGATAACATAAGGCTTTTCATAATTCAAACCAGAGAATGGACGAAAATCTCCTCCAGTCGGGCTGCGGTGGCTTCCCAAGTAAATTCAAGAATTTTTTGGCGACCAGCTTCAGCTAACCGCTTCCGGAGGCTTTCATTTTTTTTAAGTTGCTCAATTTTTCTCGCTAAAAAAATGGGTAATGGCCAACGGACAACTAAAGCTGTTTCTCCAGGAATAGCGAAATCCTCTGTCCCGGAAGGGGTACAAACTACCGGAACACCACAGGCCATAGCTTCGGCGGTGGGGTTTGACCAACCAGCCCGCCACTCAGCACTGACAAAAAGGTCGGCTTGAGAGTAAAGCCAAGCCATTTTACTCTGAGGAAGATCCCAGAAAAATTCATTAGGAACCGAAGTCTTAAGAAGTTTGCGGGGATCACGAGCTTCATTCTTCACTGGGGAATCGAAAAGCAGAAGTTTTATATTTGGGTATTTCCTCCAGAGTCTTTCTGCGGCTTTAATCACTAGATGAATCCCTTTTCTTCGGCGATATATTCGACCATAACAGAGAATTCGAAATTCTTCTTTAGAGCCTTCGCGTGCTTCAGGATGAAACAAGGTTGGATTTATACCTCCAGGGGCTAATTGACATCGAATACCGTAACGTCGAGTAAGACGACGAGCGAGGCCAGAGGAATTGGCTAGAAATTGGAGAGGCAAACGAGCTACCTTTTTTTCTAAGGGATGACCTGCCAGAACAAAATAGAAAAATTTGACTTTAGCGGGGAGAGGTAGAAAATCTGAAAGCAAAGAATATTCAGAACAAAGGGCAATATCATGATTCTCCTTGGAGGCGCTAAGAATTGGTCTAATTTCGCCATTAAATTCAAGCCAACTGGGTGGAACACCTTCGGGAGTATAAAGGATGAATTGATGACCACGGCGAACAAATTCATTGCCTAATTCAAGATAACGACGAACACCGCCAAAAATTTCGACGTGAGGCAACAAAGCCGCAATTTTCATCTTAAATGAAGTAATAATTTTTTTTGTCAGAAACTTAGGCCTAAATTTAATTGCCTTTATCTAAAATTACATCAAGATAGTAACAAATTACACCTTCATTGTTCAAAATTTTACGTCTATATTGACAAGAAAAGCAAAGAAAAATATACTCTTTAACGAAAGGTCATCTAAGTGGCCAGGTAGCTCAGTCGGTAGAGCGAGGGACTGAAAATCCCTGCGTCGGCGGTTCGATTCCGTCCCTGGCCACATTATTTTTAGGAGCAAAGAGGCTTAAACTGTTGGAAGAAAGAGCAAAAATTTTTCCTTTTGCTTGCTGCGAGGGAAAAAGAAGTTTTAATTCAATTTTTCAAGAGGGCCAAATTAGCTTTAAATAACCCTTCCCAGTCACCAGTATCAAAACGTTTTAATGGACAAAGAAAACCATAAAGAGGTCTTTCTTGCGCCCACTTCTTAAGGGCATCGGTCAGTTGAATTTCACCTCTTGAGTCAGGTAAAGTCTCTTTAAGATAATTCATAATTCCTGGTTCAAGGATGGCTCTTCCCCATAAACCAAAGCTCGAAAAAGCTCGTTCTGGTCCCGGTTTTTCTTCTAGATCCTGAATTAAGTAAATCCCTTTTTGAGGGCAAGGCTTAACTTTGGCTACACCAACCTTCCTTGTTTCCTCCTTTTTAATTTTGCCAAGAAGAACAATGGAAGAATCAAGTTCCTGCCAAGCTTCGAGCAGATAACTCAAACATGGCCTTTTTCCGAGATAAATATTATCTGGATTAAGGACAGCAAACGGCTCTCCAGCCACAAAATCCTGACAGCAAAGGATAGCTTGACCGAGTCCTTGTCTTTCCTTTTGATAAACGAAATCAAGTTTAGTTCGCTTAGAAAGAGCTTGAATTTTTTCGCCTAATTGCTTCCAACCCTTATTTTTTAATAATCTTATTAGTCTTGGATCAGGTTCGAAATATTTTCTTATGGCCTCTTTTTCTGGATGAATGACAATGACTATTTCTTTAAGACCGCAAGCCTGAGCTTCTTCCCAAGCATATTGAATCATAGGCTTGGTAGCTACCGGAAGCAATTCCTTAGGAACAGCCTTGGTTAGAGGTAGGAGTCTAAGTCCATAACCGGCCGCAGGTATTATAGCCCGCTTCACTGACCTTTTTCTCATCGACCCTCCTTTCAAGGTGTCACCTTTCTCTAAACTAAGATTTAACGAGTCTAATCCATGGTCAACCTAGAAGGAGAATCTTTTTTCTCAGTGGATAAAACTTTTTTAGCCAGATATCCTTGATGATTTGGCTTTCAGTTTCCTCAAAAATCCATTTTTATAAGATTAGAAGTCTTGCTAACTTGATTTTCAAATTTTTGCTTTTTAAAAAAATTAGAAACGGTAGCTAATGGAAAGGTTAGGGACAATGAGAGTCATGTTATATATCCCAGGCATAGCTGATTGGTATTCGGGTTTGGTTAGGACATCAACATAACTGACCTTTCTTTCTTGGCCCTTCAAATATTCAAAACCAAAATCGAGCTTTAAATCTCCCAGAGCATAACCCAGACCAAAGGTAAAAACATTAAAATCATAACTGGGCAACAAGACGTTCATTGTGGTATCAGGAGCTGGCGACGGATCCCAATAATAGCCGGCTCTAATAAACCAGTTATTCGGCAAAGCGTATTCAGCGCCAATTCTCATTTGGATGACACTTTTCCAATGCATTTTTCTTACGTCATCACCGCTCATCGCCATTAGAAGTTTCCAACCTGGATCAAGAAAATCGGTCTTCATCTCATCTATGGTTTTCCATTCTGACCACTGACCATCTGCTGTAAGAGTAAGTTCTTTGACAGGCTTAAAAGCAACGCCAAAAGCCAACCAAGTGGGCCAAGTAACATTTCTTTCAAGATCTGATTCCTTGTTTAATCCGAGCAGATAAATATTGGAAATGGAAGCACTTCCTTTAAATTTAACTGTGTTCCTGGTCCGATAAGTAGCTCCAAAGCTGAGATTTTCGCTTGGCCTCACCAATAAGCCAAAGGTAGCCCCAATTCCCCAGCCACTCATACTTTCCTCATACTGGCCAAGATCAATTTTAGTATAAGGAAAAACTGGAAGATTAGCCGAACCAGCATGGGTGGCTATGTCGAAAGAGCCGTAATTAAAATTCAAGGTGGCTCCAAAATAAATTTGCTCATTGATTTGATAAGCAATTGCGGGGGCAATACTAACAACCCCAATCCGGCTTGACCATTCATAGCTTTTGTTTTCGGCTATGGCGGCAAAATCAGCTCCATCCCACGAAGCTCCAAGGCCTGAGGGTATATACACCCCTATCCCAGCTACAAGGTTTTCGGTTACGGGTTGATAATAAGCAGCTAAACCGGCTAGATAATGCTTAGTTTGGGTTTTAGCATTAACTAGGGTTAAAGTTCCGACACCAGCAATTGGAACTTCAAGTTTGTATTTCCCTGAGGGAATAAGGTCAACCCCATAAAAGCCAAAATAGCGATTTTTAAAAAGAGCCAGGCCCGCCGGATTCCAATAAATAGCACTAAAATCATCTGCTAGACCAACAAATGCGCCGCCCATAGCCAAAGCTTTCGAACCAAGACTATTAAGGTTAAGGCCATTACCCAGAACCACGGTAGGCATAAGGAGATAAAGAATAAAACCGCTAAGAAGAACACTTTTTCTCATTCTTAGCCTCCTTTCACTTACTTATCTTTGCTTTTACCATAATAAAGATCTGACATCAAGCGAATCCGCTCTCTATCAGCTTGGCTTGGTAAAATTAATATCTCCTTTAGGATCAGCGTCGACCACAATTGTATCTCCCTCTTTGAATTCGCCTTGTAACAATTTAAGGGCTAGAGGATTCTGGATAAGATGTTGAATTGTTCTTTTTAGGGGTCGAGCACCGTAAACTGGATCAAAGCCTTTTTCGGCCAACACCTCTTTGGCTCTTTCCGTAATTTGCAAATTTACTTTTTTTTCACTAAGTCTTGCCTTCAACAAATTGAGCTGTATATCTAGTATTTTCATAATGACTTCTTTATCTAAGGGCTTAAAAATAATAATTTCATCGATTCGATTGAGGAATTCAGGTCGAAAGGATTGTTCAAGCAGACGGCGGACCTCTCGTTGCATCCGTTCGTAATCGTGGCTTAATTCTTTAATAATTTGACTGCCAAGATTAGAAGTCATGATGATGATCGTGTTTCGAAAATCAACGGTTCTTCCTTTTCCATCGGTTAACCGACCATCATCTAAAATTTGAAGAAGCACATTGAAAACATCAGGATGGGCCTTTTCCATTTCATCCAGCAGAATAATTGAATAAGGACGCCTTTTTATGGCTTCGGTTAATTGGCCACCCTCTTCATAGCCAACATAACCGGGTGGAGCACCAATCAAACGACTAACCGTATGTTTTTCCATATATTCTGACATATCCAGCCGAACCATGGCTCTCTCATCATCAAAAAGAAATTCAGCTAGGGCTCTAGCCAATTCAGTTTTACCCACCCCTGTTGGCCCGAGAAAAAAGAAAGAGCCAATTGGTCGAGACGAATCTTGAAGGCCCGCTCTAGCTCGCCTAATTGTATCCGCCACAGCTCTTAGAGCATGATCCTGACCGACAACTCGCTGGGCTAGTTTTTCTTCCATTCGAATTAGTTTATCAATCTCGCCCTCGAGCATTTTGGAGACAGGAATACCTGTCCATTTGGAAACAATTTCTGCGATGTCCTCTTCATCCACTTCTTCTTTAATCATCTGACCTTTCTTTTGAATTTCAGCTAATTCAGCTGAAAGCTTATCCAAGTTCTTTCGTAATTCGATTAAATGGCCATATCTAATTTCAGCCACTTTTTCTAGGTCGCCTCGCCGTTCAGCCTTTTGTTCTTCAATCTTAAGGGCATCAATCTGTTCTTTAAGCTTATTCATGGCCTGAATTAGCTCTTTCTCTTTTTGCCATTGGGCCTTAAGGGCGTCACTTTTTTCCTTAAGCTCAGCGAGTTCGCGTTGAAGTTTAACCAGCCTTTCTTGAGACGCTTCGTCCTTTTCTTTTTTTAAAGCTTGGCGTTCAATTTCAAGCTGGCGAATCCGTCGATCGAGCTCATCTATCTCCTCGGGCATAGAATCTATTTCCACTCTTATTCGAGCGGCCGCTTCATCCACCAGATCAATCGCTTTATCCGGAAGATATCTTCCGGAAATATAACGGTGAGATAGAACAGCAGCCGCAACTAAAGCCGAATCCTTGATCTTAACTCCATGATGGAGTTCATATTTTTCTTTTAGGCCTCGAAGGATGGAAATGGTTTCTTCGACGGTGGGCTCATCGACAAAAACGGGTTGAAATCTCCTCTCTAAGGCTGGATCTTTTTCAATATATTTTTTATATTCATTCAAAGTAGTTGCCCCAATGCAGCGAAGTTCTCCTCTGGCCAATGGCGGTTTAAGCATATTAGAAGCATCGATTGCTCCTTCCGCCGCTCCAGCGCCAATAATAGTGTGAAGCTCGTCAATAAAAAGAATGATTTCACCTTCAGCTTCTTTTATCTCCTTGAGAATAGCTTTTAGCCTATCTTCAAACTCACCTCGGTATTTGGTTCCAGCAACCAAGGCCCCAATATCCAGAGCAATAAGTCGTTTATTTTTAAGAGAGAGAGGAACATCGCCATTGGCAATTCGTTGAGCTAATCCTTCGACGATAGCTGTTTTACCCACACCAGCTTCACCAATAAGAACAGGGTTATTTTTCGTCCGCCGGCTTAAAACCTGGATAACTCGTCTAATTTCATCCTCCCGTCCAATTACAGGATCAAGTTTACCGTAGCGAGCTAAGTCAGTCAGATCGCGGGCATATTTTTTTAGAACTTCATATTTGGTTTCAGGCTCGGCATCCGTTACTCGCTGAGTTCCTCTAATTTCCGCTAAGGCCCGAAGCACTTTCTCTTCATCGACTCCTTGACTTTTTAGAATCCGGGCCACCTGACCAGTTCCATCTTTGAGCATCGCCAGAAAAAGATGCTCCGTCGAAATATACTCATCCTTGAGCTTGGTTGCCTCCTGCTCGGCTTGATTTAAAACCTGCCTTAAAGCTGGAGAAATGTAGATTTCGCCAGCTCCTTCAACCCGGGGTAACCGATTGAGAATACCTTCAATCTCAGTATTTATTGTCTTTAAATTGGCTCCTAATTTCTGCAAAATTGAAACAACCACATTTTCGTCTTGCTGCAAAAATCCCCAAAATAAATGCTCTGGCTTTATTTCCTGATGCCCCATTTCTTCAGCTTTTCTCTGGGCAGCCACTAAAGCTTCTTGAGATTTAAGGGTAAATCTGTCCCACCTCATTTTACTCTCCTTACAAAGACGATAGAATTTATTATAAAAAAACTTCTTGACAAGCTCAAAAAAATTGATATGTATTTTTTGGGAGTTGACCATGGAAGAAATTGAAATTTCAAGCTGGCTAACCTTGGATGCAATTAAAAAAAGAGCGGACATCATTGAAACAGTGGGGAACCTCCAGACTGGGCACAGCATGTCGGTTTTCTGCGTTATTGAAGATGACTATCTTGAGCTTTATTACAGTGATTCAGGACCGAACTATTTACGCCGATTTGAAGACCGGGATGAAATGGAAGAAGCTATTGAGGAAAGAAAAGAAGAGGCTGGTGAGGCTCCCTACGACGAAGATCTCGATTTTGAAGAGGAATATGAGGAGGAAGAGGAAGAAGAAGAATTTGATTTTGAGGACGAATCGGAAAAATATTAAAGCCTAAAAAGAGATTATCATACTAACCTCAATTTAAATTAAGTCTTCGTCCGTAACCTCTTTTTCCAGAGGTTAAGCCATTGGAGCGCTTCAAGGGGAGTAAGGCGGTCAAGATCCTGAGAAAGTAAATCTTCCTCTAATTCTTCTAATAATTGCCATCTTCGATCCTCAGCAAAGAGCCAAAGTTGATCTTTAGATTGGTTCATAAATCGCTTGCGACTTAACTTTGGCTGGCCTAGTGGATCAAACTCTTTTCTTTCTAAATTAAAAAGAATCTCTTTAGCTCGGTTGATAACTGAACGAGGCACGCCCGCTAATTTGGCCACATGAAGTCCATAGCTCTGATCGGTTGGCCCAGGTACAACCTTTCTTAGGAAGATAACCTCTCCCTGGTGCTCTTTAACCATGACATGGTAGTTTTTGACCCGGTTGAGAGTCAATTCAAGCGCCGTTAATTCATGATAATGGGTAGCAAAAAGGGTTTTAGGTCGAATATCTTCTCGATCGTGGAGATATTCAGCTACTGCCCAAGCGATGCTTAAACCATCAAAAGTGCTTGTTCCGCGCCCAATTTCATCAAGAAGAATTAAACTTCGAGGCGTGGCATGATGCAAAATGTTAGCTGTTTCAATCATTTCAACCATAAAAGTTGACTGACCGAGACTTAAATAATCGGTCGCCCCAATCCGAGTAAAAATGCGGTCGACAAGACCAATTTTAGCTTCTGAAGCCGGAACAAAAGAACCCATTTGGGCCATAAGACAAATAAGGGCAACTTGCCTGATGTAAGTTGATTTGCCACCCATATTTGGACCAGTAATAATCAAAATCTGCCTTTCTTCCCTATCTAGGTCAACATCATTCGGCACAAAGGGTTCGGCCAGCGTCTTCTCTATAATGGGATGACGACCATCTTTTATCCAGATTCGATCGCTTTCATTAACTTCAGGCCGAACGTAGCGTCGTTCGATGGCCAGCTGAGCTAAAGCCGAGAGGACATCAAGTTCAGCTAGCCGACGAGCAATCAATTTCAACTTTGGAATCTGAGTTGCAATTTTCTCCCTTATTTCTAAAAACAGTTGATTCTCAAGAGCCCGAATTTTCTCTTCAGCTGAGAGAACTTTCTCTTCATACTCTTTAAGCTCTGGAGTTACAAATCTTTCCGAATTGACTAAGGTTTGCTTCCGAATATAATCGGGTGGAACCAAAGGAATATTAGGTTTCGTCACTTCAATAAAATAGCCAAAAACCTGATTATAGCGGACTTTAAGGGAAGCAATGCCTGTTCTTTCCCTCTCCCTTTTTTCGAGACTAGCTATAAAGGTTTTGCCTGAATGGCTGAGCGAACGGAGTTCATCCAATTCAGCCGAAAAACCCTCCTTAATTATTCCACCTTCATCAATGAGGGTAGCTGGTTCATCCATTATTGCTTGATTAATTAGCTCAGCTATTTCAGCCGCATTATCCCAACTAGCCTTAATCTCTTTAAGCCAGGGAGAATTCAAGGTTTCAATTAACTTCCTAACTTCGGGAAGAAGCCAAAGAGATTTTTTCAGAGACACGAGGTCTCTGGGATTGGCAATTCCGAGCGATATTTTCCCAGCTAATCTTTCTAGATCACCAATTTGTTTTAATATCTTTCTTAATTCCTGACGCTCAACCGTATGGTAAAAAAAATCTTCAACCGCATCCTGGCGACGACAAATTAGCTCAAGATTGAGTAAGGGCTCAAGAAGCCAGGAGCGAAGCAATCTGGCTCCAGCCGCCGTTACCGTCATATCCATGACATCCAGCAAAGAATCTTTTTCTCGGCCATCTCGGATGTTTCTCACCAGTTCTAAATTTCTGATGGCGGTTAAGTCGAGAATCATAAATTCGCTCATTTCATAGCTAGTTATACCTTCGATAAAACGCAGCGACTCAGGTCGAAGGTTTCGCAGATAATGAAGAAGAGCGCCAGCGGTTCGGCAAGCCAGACCTTTACCCTCAAGACCAAAGCCTTCAAGAGATTCAACCCCAAAGTGCGATAGGATTAAGGACCGAGTATGGGCTAAATCAAAGGTCCAGTCTTCAACAGGACTAAAGGTTATAGTCTGGTGAAAGGATGGTTTAATTAATTTACTTATTTCGTTTTCCTGGGTCTGAGGAAAAAGAATTTCTTTGGGAGAAAGTCGATAAATCTCATCAATGAGCCTCTCCTTGGCTTTCTCTTCTCCTTGAGTGGCTTTGATCCTACCCCTCAATATATCTAGGCTGGCAAGCCCCCAGCCGTCATCCTCTAAAAAGAGGCTGATTATAACCACTCCCTCCCGCACCTCTTCAGGTTCGGCTTCTAAAGCAGTGCCAGGAGTAAGGACTCGAACTACCTCCCGCTTAACGACCCCTTTGGCCATCTTTGGATCTTCAACTTGTTCGCAAACAGCAACTCGATAACCATGCCGGAGAAGCTTATTTAAATAACTTTGAGCCGCATGATAAGGAACACCACACATAGGAACTTTTTGCCTTGAGGTAAGAGCAATATCGAGAATGGAAGAAGCGATTTTGGCATCTTCATAAAAAAGTTCATAAAAATCACCTAACCGGAAAAAAACCAAACAGTCCTGATATTGCCGCTTAATCCTCAGGTACTGTTGCATCATTGGAGTGATAGCCTCTTCCTTTGCTCCTTTCATGTTTTCAACTATAATCTCCCTTTTCGTTGTTTTCAAGATAACCTAAACTACGATTTATCAAGCAGGCTTAAGGCAGCAGAAAGAAACGATCCTTGACAGCTCAAAGAAAACTGAATTATTCTTTTTAGTTGATGACTTTTCCTAATTTTCTGACCTTATTTCGAATTATTTCGATTCCAGCGTTAGTCATTATTCTTTTAACTAATTTCCAAGGACAAGCTTGGATTGCTTTTGCCCTTTGGTGTCTCTCTACCTCCACCGACACTCTTGATGGCTATTTAGCCCGCCGCCGAAAACAAGTGACCATTTTTGGGCAACTTCTTGATCCCATAGCCGATAAGCTTTTGATTCTTTCAGCTCTCATTTGTTTAGTCCAAGTTGGACGTGTACCTGCCTGGATGGCGGTAATAATCATCGGTCGAGAGTTTGCTGTTACGGGTTTCCGAGCCATTGCTTCTTCCCAAGGCCTCCATATTAAGGCTTCCTGGCTTGGAAAAATGAAAATGATTTTAGAAACCATTACGATAGCTTTGATTATTCTTGGAAAAGAAATATTAGGAAATTTTTATTTTATAGCTAATGTTGGTCTCTGGGCTGTTATCTTCATTTCTATTGTTTCCGCCATTGAATATGGCTGGCGTTATGTTCCGCATTTATCCAACCAATCTTAAAAGTTCTTCTCTTACTTTGTTAAGCGAATCAACATCGCCACAGGAATAAATGGCTACTGGCTTTTCCCAGGAACGAACAATCCTTTTCATAAGATTAGATAGTACCTGGCCAGCCCCAACTTCTACAATAATTTCAACTTCTTCTTTTCTAAGAACCTCCATACTTTGCCACCAAAGAACCGGCCGACTAACTTGTCGTTTTAAGGCCTCACGAGCTTCTTCGCCTTTTGAAATTATGCGAGCTTCAACATTAGTTATAATCGGGAATTTAAGATCACAAAATTCCGCTTGATCCAGGTCTTTGGCCAATCTTTCCTCAGCTGGTTTCATTAAGCTAGTGTGAAAGGGGGCACTAACAGGTAAGAAAACGCTTCGAGGGGCTTTCAATCGCTCAATAGCCGCTTCCACGGCCTTCTTATGGCCGGCAATAACAATCTGATCTTGGCTATTCCAGTTAGCCACCTCAACTACCCCATCTTTTATCTCGGCCAGAACTGAATTAATCTTTTCATAATTTAGACCCAAGATAGCCGCCATAGCTCCTTCCCCGACTGGCACTGCCTCCTGCATGTATCTTCCCCGTTGGCGAACTAATCGCAAAGCCTGAGCAAAGGATAAAGCACCAGCCGCCACTAAGGCTGAATATTCTCCTAAACTATGACCGCAAGCAATAGATGGTTCAACTCCTAACAAGTCAAAAGCAATGTAACTTACCGTGAGTAAAGCCGGTTGAGTATTAATTGTAAGCCGTAGCTCTTCCTCCGGACCCTCAAAACAGAGCTTAGAAAGTTTAAAACCAAGAGTTTCGTCAGCTAAAGAAAAAACTTCTCTAGCTTTTTCAAAATAAAAATAAAATTCTTTTCCCATGCCCACATACTGTGAGCCTTGTCCAGGAAAAAGAAAGGCTATTTTTTTCATAATCCCTCTCTTTCAATTAGTTTTAGACACGATTGATTCACTTTTATTGAAGTCTTATCTTTCAAACCTCTTATCCAATCAGCCATTTGTTCTCTTATTTTAGCTTGCCGAATTTGATTTTCAATTTCGACCAAAACCTTAATGAGCGGCGGTGGTTCCATTTTTTTATCTTGAGACTCAATTACATACTTTTGATGATAATAATTTTCAATCTCTTTAAGGGTTACGCCTACCTGCAAGCTAGAATGAAGGTTTATCATTTTTTTATAAATCAATTTCTCTCGTAAATATCCTTCAAGATCGTCCAAAGACAACCCATATGATTTCATCTTTTCCCTAACTTTTTCCTCGCCCCGCCAGTGGAAAAGATCATCCAAAGCCTGGAGTATTTCCTCTTGATTAAGACTAATTTCTTTCTGTCCCTCTCTGGCCACTAATTTTATTTCAATCACTTTCTCCAGAACTTTTTCCACGCCATCTTTTATTTCTTCTTCGGTCAAAATAAATTCTTCATAAATTTTTAGATCCAAAAGACTTATAATTTCTCGATCAATAGTGGCCACTATGCAATCAACAATTTTTTGATAGGAAAAGCTAATAAAAACCAGTATGGTTAAACCAATTAACATAAACCTCAAGACAAATTTTGGCATCAGAAAATTTGGCCAATGGTAATAAAAAGAAGGGGCCGAGGTTTTTTTGTTTTGATATTCCAGGCAACTTCTAGTCGCAATGGACCAAAAGGAGTGCGATACCTGATCCCAAAGCCTAGGGCATGTTCAAGGGAAGCTAGACTGAATTGGCTCCGCTTGCCGAAAACGTTACCTAAATCATAAAAGATAGCGGCTCTCATTTCAGGTAAAGAGGCTAAGAAAGGGAAAGTCAATTCAAAATTGAAGAGAATTAAAGCTTTGCCACCAACGGGTTTTTGGGAGAAGGAATCCTTCGGCCCTAATTCGTCAAACTCTTGACCTCGAAAAGAGTTGCTGCCACCCGCAAAGAATCTCTCATGGATAGGCATTCGACCCCGCCCCAATCCCAAACGAAAAGTCCCGGAGAGATTCCATCGAGCAGCTAGAGAATAAAAACGCTGATATTTAAAAAAGCCTTTTAAAAAATCAGCCTCCGACCCAAACATCGGAAAGGCCCATTCAAAAACTCCTGAAGCAAAATAACCATTTTCGGGATTAAAAGTATCGTTTCGGCGATCATGAATCAAGCTAGCAGAAAAAGAGGTGGAGGAAAAAGGGAAAAACTGACGATCGACTTCAGACTCAGTAATTTCTAAATGGGTAAGGACTGTTCGAGTGTATCTCAGCGTAACGACACTCATCAAATCACCCTTCAAAGCCCTAATTCCAGTCAAACTTAAGCCCCTTCGGTCAAAGCCAAAACTGATTCTTTCTTCTCTCTCCAACCACATATTTAAATAACCTCGAAGAGGCAAACCAAAAAAATAAGGTTGTTCCCAAGAAACAACACCTCTCGTTTCTTTGAGGCTCAACTGGCTAACAAAACTTAGTTGAGAAGCATCACCAAAAAGATTAGTCCTAACAATCTCAGCTGTCCCTCGCAAACGAAGAACATTATTCCAGATCTCAAAACTTCGAGGCTCATTTCTAGTTTCAAAGCCAAGCCCGACACTGGCTAAACTTCTTTCCCCTTCATAGAAACGAAAGACAAGATCAAGTTGGTCGCGAGCCAGAAAAATCTCCTCAACCTGAACCAAGGTAAAAATACCCAATCTCTCAAGGTTTCTTTTTGACTCCTGAATCAGCGAAGCGTTGGCCCAATCTCCTTCTTTAATTCGCAATTCCTTTTGGATCGTCATTTGCTTAGTAGTGAGGGCGCCTGTAAAGTAAATTTGACGTACTCTATACCGTACGCCCTCCTTTATTTTAAAGCAAAGATCATAAATTCCCTCACTCGCTTTTATCTCTTCCACTTGAACTAACGTGCCTCGAAAGCCCTGTTCTTGGTAAAAATTTATTATTTTTTGAGAGCTTAGTTTAATCAAAGGAGAGTAATAAGCATCACCAGGTTTCAGGCCAAGGACCGAAAGAAGCAAATCATCTGAGAAGACCAAATCTTGTCGGTTTTGACTCGAAGGATCTTTCTGGAACTTAATCATTCCAATTTTATTTTGGGGTCCTTCATCAACATTAAGATAGACAACCAGCTTTTTCCCTTTAGACCTAACTGTAAGGAAAACCTTGGCTTGGCTAAAACCTTTCATCTGGTAAAAAGCTTCAAGTCGTCTGGGCAGTTCAAAAACCCTTTCCCCATCAATCAAGCCAGTAAGAAAAGACCGAGTAGGAAGACCAAGAACTTCGCGAAGTTCATTCTCTGAAAAATTCTTATTCCCAGAAAAAACTATCTCTCTGATAGTTTGTTTAGGGCCTAAGATGATTGTGTAATTGACCTGAATAAAGTTTTCTTTTTTGATAAATTGGCTTTCAACTTTAGCCTGAAGATAACCTTTCCGTCTCAAATAATTTCGAATTCTGGCTTCGCCCTCACTTAGGGCCCATTCTTCAAAAACTTTTTCTTCCCAAAGAGGGACAATTAGGTCTGGAGGTATTTTGGCTCCCTTAAATTCAACCGCAATTTTTTCATAAAGCCAGGGATTAATTTCGACCTCAACCAACTTTTTTTCCTTGTCAACGAAAACCATCCAATTAACTTCAGCCCGAGGAAAACCTTGGCTCCGCAAGCGCTGCTGAAGCGACTGGCAGCGGGATTGAAGCTCGCGGGGATTATATTCATCGCCCGGATTTAAATCAATTATTGCTTTATCTTTCAGACTAAGTTTTTCAACTTCGCCCTTCCAATAGACTTGTCTTATCCTCAATCTTTCGCCTGGATTGATTTTCCAGATTAGATCCACAAAGTTAGTTCCATGAATTTTTTTAATCGCTACATCGACGGTTGAATTAAAATAGCCTTCCCTTTCGAGGAAATTGGCTATTTCTTTACGGGCTCGTACCAAAAGATTCTCATCAAAAAATTCCCCGCCTCTTAGGCTCTGAATTTCTCGGCTAATTGTTTCCGCGCTTAAGCCTTTTTCAACGACATAAAGAGACTGACGCAAATACAACTGTCTTTGTAACCAAAAGGTTAGGTCAATTGGATTGTCGCCAACCTGAAAGACCTTAATATCAGCGAAAAGACCGGTGCGATAAAGATGCTGGATAGCTTCTCGAATCAAAAAGGGTGAAAAAGAATCGCCGCTGCGGAGGGGAATAAGATTTTTTAATTGAGGGGGAGCAGCTTCTCCTTCTAAAATAACATCTATTCGGCCAATAACCACATTGTTTTCGTCTTGAGCCCAAATAATTCCGAGGTTAATTAACAAAACTAGAAAGATCAAAAAAAACTTCCCTCGGCAAATCACTGGAATAGCCGGCTTGGCTCTCACGTTACTAAAATCTCCGCCTAATTTTAAGATCAAAACTAAGTCGGCCAAGCTCATCGCGAATCCCCACAATCGATAATCCTGGTTTTAATTCCCATTCGACCCTAACAATTTCCTCTCTTTGGGTGGTTAAATTGGTTGAATAGATAATAAAAAAGTTTTCAGAAATCTTTTTCCCCACGGTTAATCGAGCGGTCATCTCAGCTGACGAGCCCAAGACGAAAGGATCAATCCGAAGTCGATCCAGATTGAGAATTCTTTGAGCTTTTTTCTTAGCCTCTTCAATTATTTCCCCAGAAAGAAAGGAAGCCGTACTCACCTGAGAAACCACATCAGTAGAAGTTATCCGTTTAAAGGATTCACCAAGAGCCAATAAGGCTAAAATTTCCTCAGAGGCAAGTGGAGGTGAAGAACTAAATTCAGGTTTAAGCCTATCAATCGGACCGCTTAAAGAAAAGGTTACTCGGTAATCTTGGACATAGGTTTCACCTTTCACTTCAAGATAGGGAACTGAAATTGTCGGCTCAGTCAGAATAATTTTTCCTTTAAGTAATTTGAAGACTCTTTCTTGAAAAAAGACCGAGCCATCAAGGGCTTCAATTTCTCCTATAATAAAAGGCGCCTTAATATCGCCATTTATGGAAAGATCAAAACGGCCTCTAACTTTAGCCAACGAATTCTCAACCCAAGCTTGATCATCAGCCTTCAATCGTAGGGCCAGAGTTAAGCCATTGAGGAAAGAAAGCCACGACTTTTCTGAGGAAGGGCTGATTATTCCTACCTTTTCAAAAAAATCTCTTCTCCAGAAGGCCTTTTTAACAGAGAAAAGACCTTCCAGCGTAAATCGGTTTTCTTTCTTAAGCAATCTCAAAGAAGCGTCAGTTAGGAAGCGAGTCCGATCAATGGGCGAAAGGACCATATTCCAGCCATCAAGTTGGATGTCAGCTTCGAATTGAAAGCCTGGTTGAAGCCTTATCTCTCCGAATGCTTCGAGGTCGCCACCGCCTAATTTACCCTGCAAAGAACGGATCGAAAGATTTCGATTATTAAGGAGAATTAAAAGAGAAAAATCCGTTAACGGATGGGGAAAGTTGGGAAAGGGAAGAAGAGTTCCTTTAGTTTCAAAAACTCCGGTAATATCTCTTTTTCCTTTTTCCTGTCTTATCTCAAAAAGATAATTAAAACTACCAGAAGTTCCCTTCCAAGGAATTATAGTAAGGAGATTATCCCTCCCTTTTCCTTGGACTGAAAATCTAGGTTGCCCAAAGGAATAGAAGGTTTCGATTTCAAAGCTTTCTTCCCCATTTTCAAAAGCAAAGAGTTTAGCTTCGAATCCCTGACGGCTAAACAAAATTTCAGTTTGCCCTCTTAATTGAGGCTTCTTATAGATAGAAATAACCAGATCTCTAATTTCAAAACTGCCTCTGAGTTTATCCTGCCCAAGTTTCCCTGCTCCTTTTAGATAGCCGTCAAATCGTCCTTTAACTCCAGCAATAAGCTGCTCAAGACTAAGATTCTGTCCAAAAAGTTCACCAGAATAAATCTCATTCCTCAGATTAAGGCTTACCTGGCCCGCAATCCGCCCTCCAGCTAATTCACCGCTAAATTTTTGTAATTTAAAAGTCCCAAGCTCATAAGTAACTAAGCCGGAAGCGCCTTTTATTGGCTGGCCTAAGAAATTCATCTCTGGGCTTAAAAATTCTCCCTTAATAAAATACTCGCCTTTTGAATTAAGGCTAAGGTTAAAAGGACCTTCAAATCGGCCCCTTAAAGGAAATTTTAATCCTAGTCCATTAAACGCCTTGGACCAATCACCATTTCTTATCGCTATGAAAGCTGAAAGACCTGAGGAATCAACCAGGACTTCTGTTTCTCCCGCAAGAAATGGATCCTGAAAACGGAAATATCCTTCAAATCGACCAGAAGCTATCTTGAATTGTCCTGAAGCTTCTTTAACCTCGAAACGAGCTAAACTCAGCGGCGAACTATCAAATCTAACTGTTATCTCAGGCGATCTAGGCCGACCAAAGATGTTTACTTTGGCTTCAGCTTGACCTTTAATGACGGGAAGATTCCATTTTTTCTTCAACAAATTCTGTAAAAAAATTCGAGCTGAGGCAATATCAGCAATTTCGCTTTCTATTTCCATTTCCAAATTCTCACCAAGGTCAAGCTTGGCTTCAACCTTGAAGCGAGCAAAGTTACTTAAGAAATCCCGAGCTGAAATAAGAACTTTTTTTTGAGTATCCCATTCAATATAGTAATAACCTTGAAAGGGATATCGATTATCATCCACTTCGAAATTTTTCTCTCTTAATTCACCTTCAATTGTAAGTTTTCGATTAGCTAAATAAAATTTGCCCCAAGATGGCGACTTTACGGGCCAGGGAAGTTTTAGACCCTTAAGGATTGGATCAAGATAAAAATTGGCAAACTGGCCGGCTAATTTATCTTTTTCCCAGGAAAGCGAAAATTCTTTTTTTTCTCCATGAAGCTCAAAGCTTATCGCTAGATCACCTCTTAAGCCCAAAGTGCTCTCGAGCCAACCTCTAGCCTGACCTAACGCTAAACCATTAAGTTCAAGGTCAGAGCTTACAATTTCTCCTTGATAAGACCACCTCCCAGCTCGGCGAACAAGCTGGCCTTGACTTGTTACCTTTCCCTTCCAAGCAAAAGGAAGATTAAGCCATGAATCAATCGCTTCCATGGGAAACCAAAAAACTCCGTGGAAATTAGCTTCGGGTGAAGCGAAATTTTTAATTGTTCCTTTTAATTGTAAATACCGGTCAGCTTCGGTCATTAAAAATCGATTAATTTTTAATTCTCCACCTTGATTAACCACAGAAACTTTCAGCTGACTTGAAGACATAATCGGCCGGTTAGAAAGGGACAAAGAGGCTTGGGGCGCTTCGGCTTCGAAATCGAAAGCATTGCCACGTCTTTTCCATAGAGCCCGAAGGTCTTTGGCCCATAAATTTTGACCGTCTAAGTCAACCCAAATTTCCGCCTTTCGGAGCAAAACCTGCTCTACTAGAAAGGTTGAGGGTAATTTTAAGGCAGGTTTGATCTTCTTAGCCTCTTTCTGGAAACGATAGCGAATGATAGGTTCTTCGATAATGACTTTTACCGGTCTGGCTCGAGCAAAAGGAACTAACCTGGTTTCCAGGCTTAGCCGCTGGGCTGAAAAAGAAGGATTTTCGCCTATAAATTCAATTTTTTCAAAGATTAGCCGAGCTGGGAAAAGACTTAATCTAACCTGAGAATATTTAAAAGCTGAACCTAACCGGGCCTGCAAATTTTTTAGAAGAAAATTTCGAAGATAAATTCCTAAAACAAGAATTATTCCCATTAAAAGAAAAAAGACAGCCCATTTAAAGAGGCGACGAAGAAACGATGGGCTTTTCATGAGAATATAAATTGCCTAATCCAGGGTAAAAAGAACTGTCCCAGCTTCAACCGTGTCTCCTGGTTTGACTTTTAGATTTGCCACCCGACCATCTCTGGGAGCTTTGATTTCATTTTGCATCTTCATTGCTTCCAAAATCAAAACAGCCTGACCTTCCTTAACCTGAGCTCCATTTTCAACTTGAACGGCCACCACCTTTCCAGGCATGGTAATCTTAACTTCACTTTTTTTGCTTATTATTTTCTGTTCTCTCGCTGAAGCTAGAGAGGCTCTCTTTTCGACTTGGTATTTTCTCTCTCCGATAATTACATTATGAGCCGTTGAATTGGATTGAACCAGAACGTTGTAGACACGGTTATTAATTATTAAAAGGATTTCTTCTTCGGTGATAAAGGTAGCCACAACTTCAAAAATTTTTCCTTCATAGTTTATGACAAAAATATTCTTAACTTGTGGTTCCAAATTTAAATTGTATTGTTTTCCGTTAAGCCAAAAACTAAGCTTCATTTTTAAAGCCGGCTTCTCAGGAGTTCAATTCGGCCCATTAATTTCCAAGGGTGACTTTTTGTTGGCCAGACGGCACTAGTCTCCTTTTTTAAATCGTGATAGGCCTTAACTGCTGCAGCTATAACCGCGACTAAATCTTCATCAGTCGCGACTAATG
Source organism: Candidatus Aminicenantota bacterium (assembly GCA_026416195.1). Taxonomy (GTDB): domain Bacteria; phylum Acidobacteriota; class Aminicenantia; order Aminicenantales; family CALLJL01; genus CALLJL01. The sequence goes on from JAOAFQ010000235.1 coordinate 52,827, forward strand.
GCTCTTTTTCCAAACGTTCCAAAAAGTGAGTGTTATAATTTCCCGCCAAGAAATCAGGATGATCCAAAATTCGCAAGAAAAAGGGAATGGTGGTTTTAATGCCATAAATTTGATATTCGCGAAGGGCTCGTCGTAGCCGAAGAATGGCTTCATCTCTCGTTCGACCCCAAGCAATGAGTTTGGAAAGGAGGGCATCATACTCAATGGGTACGACATAGCCTTCGACTATGCCACTATCATCTCTTATCCCTGGTCCTCCTGGGCGGTGAAGATAAAGAATCTTCCCAGGTGAAGGTAGGAAATTCTGAAAAGGATCTTCGGCCATTATTCGGCATTCAATCGCATGTCCTTGTGGCTTGATCTGCTCTTGTGTAAAAGGAAGAGGGTTACCCTGAGCAATTTCAATCTGAGCCCGAACTAAATCAATTCCTGTAACCATTTCAGTAATCGGATGTTCTACCTGAAGTCGGGCATTAACTTCAAGAAAATAGAAATTTTTATTTTTATCCACAATAAATTCGACTGTACCAGCATTTCGGTAGCCGATGCTTCGGGCCGCAGCCACCGCAATTTCACCCATTCGCCGTCGGATATTATCATCAATGAAAGGAGAGGGTGTTTCTTCAAGAATCTTTTGGTATCGCCGCTGCATTGAACATTCTCTTTCTCCAAGATAGACAGCCTGCCCATAATTATCGACTAAGATTTGAATTTCGATATGATGAGGTTCATCAATATATTTTTCTAAATAGACGGAGGGATCGCCAAAGCTAGCTTGAGCTTCAGAAGCAGCTAACCGAAAAGCTGAAAGCAACTCCTCTTTTTGACGGACCAAGCGAAGTCCTTTACCACCACCGCCAGCTGAAGCCTTAAGCAAAAGGGGAAAGCCAATAGCTTCCGCTTGCTCAATGAGCTCCTTTTCATTTTTAATCGGCTCAAGAGTCCCTGGAATTATTGGTACCCCGGCTTCTTTCATTTTCTGACGAGAAATCGTTTTCAAACCGAGGAGTTCCATTGGCCCTGACGGCGGACCAATAAAAATTATTCCTTCTTCCTCACACCGACGAACAAAGTGATGATTTTCGGCAAGAAAACCGTAGCCGGGATGGATAGCCTCAGCCTGGCACTTCTTGGCGATAGTTATGATTTTTTCAATATTCAAATAACTAGCGGCCGGGGCAGCTTCGCCCAAAGGATATGCCTCTTCAGCCAGACGCACATGCAAAGCTTGGCTATCAACTTCAGAGTAAACTGCTACCGGAATAAGGCCCATTTCTCGACAAGTCCGGATAATCCTCACCGCAATCTCTCCCCGATTGGCGATGAGAATTTTTTTAAATTTTTTCATCAAGATTTCACTTAAAGAGGAATATTGCCATGCTTTTTGGGTGGATTTTTATCTCTTTTATTTTCCAGCATTTTCAAAGCAGCAATCAATTTGGGTCTTGTCATCCGAGGTTCAATAACCTCATCAATATAACCCTTTTCGCAGGCAATATAAGGATTAGCAAATTTCTCTCTGAACTCGGCAATTTTAAGACGGCGAAATTCATTGGGATCAGAAGCTGTGGCTATTTCCCGCTGATAAATAATTTTAACTGCGCCTTCAGGACCCATAACCGCAATTTCTGCGGTCGGATAGGCATAATTAATATCCGCACGAATATGTTTAGAAGCCATAACGCAATAGGCCCCACCATAAGC